>PLYG01000300.1 GCA_003153335.1 Betaproteobacteria bacterium
AGCGGTCCTCGCAAGACTTCGGCGAGGGTCGCTTGCGGTTCGATCGCCACCGCTCGCTGCACGCCATTCACGTTGAGAGAGATCGCAACCGGGCTCGAACCCGTCGCTGCCTCATTCGTCCCCGCCTGGGCGAGGCTTCCAGCGGCGCCCAATCCGGTAGCGGGCACCGCAATGCCGGTAATTGCGGCACTCGTGCCTTTGAGGAATTCCCGTCGCGTGATCCCGTCTGTCATGATGTTCTTCGCCATATTCAAAACACTGCAACACTCGATTAACGATATCCCTTCATATGCAATGCACTTTGATCTGGATCAACGGAGCGATCTCCTTGCCTTCTTGTCCATGCGATAGCGAGCTTGCCGTGTATGGCAACTCTTTGCGTTTGGTCAAGAGTCTGTCTTCGCCCGCGGCAGATACTTCCCAAGTGTCGTCTTGATACGAACTTTGGAAGCAGACGATCATGCGCCTCCAGAACATGGCCCAGCCGCTATCCTGGTCGAGTCGATTCGGCCAGAGCGTGGCTCTTATCGGAACTCTGATCGTCGCCCTGTCGAGCGTCTGTGCGGCTGCGGCGCCCATGGACATTCATGCAGCGATCAGGGGTAGTGATATGGAGGCGGTGCAGACCGCCTTGACAGACAGTGCCGAATTGAATCGCGCTGATAGTTGGGGACGGACCCCGCTCATCGTGGCGCTGCAACAAGGCAAGGCGCCGGTCGTGGAAATGCTCATCAACCACGGCGCCAGTGTGAGCGCAACCGACGCGTGGGGGCGAACCCCGCTCCTGGTGGCGACTCAGCTAAAGAACACCGCGGCCGTTCGCCTCTTGGTGGAAAAAAGGTCCGATGTGAACGCCGCCAACAAGAACGACATTACCCCGCTGATCGCCGCGGCCCAGACCGGGAACCGCGAAGCGGCCGCCCTGTTGCTGGCCGCAGGCGCAGTGCCGGATCGCGAGGACAACCTGGGCTGGACAGCCCTGATGTGGGCTGCGTACCGGAATGATGATGCGATCGTGAAGATGCTGCTGGACAAGGGCGCTGACGCCGCCAAGGCGGGAAGGGACAAGTCCACGGCGCTCGACATCGCCAGGAACCGTGGTGCGGATGCCCCACTCATTGCGCTGCTGGCAGCCAAGGCGCAATCCGGGTCTTCCGCCAGGCCCGATGCGGCTGCGACCAGACCCATCCAGCCGAAGCCGCTGACCACCGCTACTGCGGCCAGGTTGGCTCCCACCATCGATCGCAACCGGATGGTCCGGGGCAATCCGGAAGCGGCGATCACCATTTTCGAGTACACCGACTTTCAGTGCCCTTACTGCCGCCAGGGGGCCAGGACAGCGGACGAAGTGATGGCCCGCTATGAAGGGCAGGTGCGGCTCATCGTGAAGCATCTGCCGCTGCCGTTGTTGCACCCGATGGCCATGTCGTGCGCGCTGTACTTCGAGGCCATCTCCATTCAGGGCGCAGACAAGGCCTGGGCTTTTTACGATCGGATCTTCGACGATCAGCGCGCTTTGGCGGGCGGCGGGCCTTACCTGCAACAAGTGGCGGCCGGGCTTGGCGTGGACATGACAAGGCTCGAGCAAGACCTGAAGAGCCCAACCACTCAGGGCCGGATCGCGGCTGACCTCAAGGAAAGCGAACGATACAAGTTTGACGGCGTGCCGGCTTTCGTCATCAATGGTCAGGTCATCGAGGGCGCGCAACCGGCAGAGAAATTCTTTGAGGTGATCGACGCGGCCCTGCATCAGTGATTAATGCGCGCGAGTGCGGGAGGGGCTGAATTTTCGGCGACGATCAGGTCTCCGCACTAAATCTGCGATTGACCGCGGCTGCCCGCGCCGGAGATACTCTGGGACTTGTGGTTGAAATTCCTATCCCCACCCCCGCTCTACCCTCCGTCCCGCCTACGCTTCCGTCGCTCCTCGCGCTGACGCTAGCCGCAGCGGGTTGCCTCGCGACTGGCGCGCTTGCCGCGGACGCGCCCTCCGGGGCGACGCCGTCGACGGCAGCGAGCGCGAATGCGGTAACAGCGGGCGCGTACCGCGTGGTCGTCGATGCCCCGTCGCCGCTGAAGGAGACGCTCGAGCGCAACGTTGGCCTCGTGCGCTGGCAGAACTATGCGGAAATGACCGACGAACTCCTCGACCGGCTGCTGCGCGAAGCCCTCGACGAGGCCCGCAACGCCGCAGCCGCCGAGGGGTTCTTCTCCCCCGACAGCCGGATCACCATCGATCGCCAAGCCAGCCCCGCGACAGTGACGCTGACGCTGGTTCCCGGAGAGCCCACGCGAATCACGTCGGTGCACGCCGTGGTGACGGGCCCCGCGACGACCGACGCTCCGCTCGGCACCGATGCCATCGCGAAACTCACCCGCGACTGGAGCCTCCCTGAGCGCGAGACCTTCCGGCAGCCGGCATGGAATGCCGCCAAGGATCAGGCGCTGGCAACGCTGCAGGCAAGTCCCTACGCAGCGGCAAAGATCACCAATAGCGAAGCGTCGATCGACCCCGAGCGCCGGAGCGCGGACCTCCTGATCGAAATCGACAGCGGGCCGCCGTTCCGCTTCGGCCGGCTCGAGATTTCGGGGCTTCGCAAATACGCGCCGTCGATCGCGCGCAATTTCAGCACTATTCAACCGGGCGAACCTTACAGCGAACGGGCGCTGATACGTTACGTGCGGCGCCTCAACGCATCGGGCTACTTCGCCAGCGTGCAGGCCGCAATCGACCGCGACACCAGGCACCCCGAGGACGCAACAGTGAACGTCGCCTTGATCGAGGGGCCGACCAAGCGGTTCGAGGGCGGTGTAGGCTACTCGACCGACGTGCAGTACCGGGCCAATGCCAGCTACCGCGACGTCAACATCGACGGCCAGGGCCTGCAGATGCTAACCGAGGGGCGCGTCGAAACGACCTCCCAGACCGCATCGCTGCGCTTGTCGCGCCCGCCGAACGCTGCCGGCTGGATCGGCACCTTCTCCGCCGGCGCGGCACGCACGGATATCGAGGGGCTCGTCACGCGGACGGCGTTTACCGGGACGCGCTGGCATATGGTGGAGGAGTACAACGAGCTGGCCCTGTCCGCGACCTGCTATCTCGACGAGCAACAGCCGTCGGGCGCGCCACGGCACTCGTCGCACGCCCTTTACCCCGAGGTCGAGCGGTACTGGCGCCGCGTCGACAACCTGATCGCGCCGACGGCAGGATGGATGGGGGTCGTGCATGCGGGCGTGGGCGTTCCCGGGCTTTCCTCGCGTGGCTTCGGCCGCGTGCTGGGCCGCGTTTCGGCGTGGGTCCCAATCGACCGGGCGAACGAACTGCAGCTCCGGGCCGAGGGCGGCGCGGTGCTGGCGAACAGCCGCGACGACATCCCGTCATCGCTCTTGTTCCGCACCGGCGGTGACACGACAGTGCGCGGTTACGCGTTCGAAAGCCTCGGCGTGCAGGATGGCGACGCCACGGTTCCGGGGCGCTATTACGCCGTTGCCAGTGTCGATGCGATCCACTGGATCGGCGAATCATGGGGACTCGCAACCTTCATCGACGCCGGCAACGCAACCGATTCGCTCTCCGGCCTTCACCTGGCACTCGGCTACGGGGTCGGTGCGCGCGTGCGCACCCCGTTTGGCCCGGTCCGCCTCGATCTGGCGTATGGGCAGGACGTGCACAAGATGCGTGTTCATTTTTCCGTTGGCCTGACCGTCTGAGGCGATGGATCCCGCACCGCAGGCCAGCCATGGCCCAAGTCCTTCGACACGGCGGCGGCCGCGATGGCTGCGGCTGTTCGTGCTCGCCATCGCGCTCGTCGCAGCGCTCGCGGCCGGCGGTTACGTGTTCCTGTCCAGCGGGGCGGGTGTTGAATTTGCGCTGGGCGAGCTCGCCGTCCGCAGCGGCGGCCGCCTCCAGTTCGAAGGCGCGACGGGATCGTTGCTGGATGCCGTGCGCGTGCAGCGCCTGACCTGGCAGGGGCCGGAGGCGAGCGTTACCGCGACCGATGTCACGCTGACGTGGAGGCCCACTGCGCTGTGGTCGCGCGGGGTCGTCGTGCAGGCGCTGGGCGCCGGGCAGCTCGAGCTCGACGTCAAGGCTTCGACTACCGCCGTACCGCTGCCGGCGAGCCTCGCACTGCCATTCGAAATCGCCATCGAGCGCCTGGCCATTGGACGCCTCGATTGGCGCGTCGGCCCGAACCGCGGCACGATCCGCGGACTGGCGCTGACTTACGCCGGCGGTGCGGCTGGCCACCGCTTCACCGACCTCGCGCTCGAAGCAGAGATCGGCGCGCTCACCGGCAATGCGACGATAGCAGCCGACTCGCCGTTTCCGGTCGGCGGCCGCCTTGCGCTCAGGGGCGATGCCGCGCTCAAAGGCGCCGCATCGACGATCGCACTGTCCGGCACGCTTGCCGCGCTCGCCGTCGAGGGCAGCGGCACGGCGGGCGCCGCGCGCTTCACCGCGCATGCCGCGCTCGCGCCGCTGGCCGTCGTGCCATTGCAGGAACTTACCCTCGATGCGAGCGGGATCGACTTGGCCGCGTGGGACAAGACGCTGCCCTCGACGCGCATCGATGCGCGCGTGCGCGCCCGGCCAACCGGCGATGGACTCGCGGGCAAGATCGACGCGACCAACGCGCTGGTCGGCAGCATCGA
>PLYG01000540.1 GCA_003153335.1 Betaproteobacteria bacterium
CAACGCGCCCGGCGTCGCCGCGAGTGCGTAGGCCGCCCCGCTCAACAAGGTGGTGAACGCTGCCGACGGCTGGCCAGTTCCGCTGTCGACCCGGGCAATCCCGTAGTGGGTGGCGCCGCCGACCTTCTCGAACCCACCCCCGATATACAGCGCACTTCCCGACGAAGCGAGCGACCAGACTATGGAGGTGCCGGAGGCGGACGACACGCTGCTGTTGAAACCGGGAATCGCCAGACCGGAGGAGCCGGAGACTTTGGCGACCGCGGTCCGGGACAACCCGCCGATGCTGGCGAATGCGCCGCCTGCAACCACATCGGTCCCGACCGGCAGCAGCGCATACACGATATCGTCCGGATCCGGCGACCAGCCCGCATCGACGGCACCGCTCGCAAGGCCGACGCGCGCCAGCCGCGACTTCGGCAGCTCGCCGACGGCGGTGAACGTGCCGCCGGCGTACACGTAGTCGCCGTTCAGCGCCAGTGCCAGCACCCGGTTGTTCGGTTCCGGCGCAAACGTCTTGTCGACCTGCAACGTCGCCAGCGCGATGCGACCGAGCCGGCCGACGTATTCATTGCCGATCCACCCCTGATCTCCACCAACGTACACATACACGCTATCGGCCGCGAGGGCACGCACGTCGCTGTCCGCTCCCACTGTCCAGCCGTGGCCGACCGATCCGTCGGCGCCCAGCAGCGCGAGGTTCGCGTGGGGTTTGCCATTCACTTCGTTGAAGCGGCCACCCATCACCACCCGGCCATCGCCGAGCGGGACGAGAGCCAGGACTTTGCCCTCGTCGGTTGCACCCATGTCGATCGGGTCGCGGATCAGCGTCGCGGGGTTCAAGCGTGCGATGGACCGCGTGAAAACGCCCCCGATACCCTGGAAGTAGCCAGTCGCGTACAGCATGCCTGACCCCTGTGCCAGCGCAGATACGGCTCCTGTCCAGCTAGGCTCGCCCCAGGCGGTCACCGTCCCGGTCGCGGCATCGACCCTGGCCACTCCGGTAAAGTATGCCGGCAGGTCTGCCCGCGGGAAGCTGCCGCCGACGAGCAGGCTGGTGCCGTCGGAAGTGACCGCATAGACGAACGGATACAGCGGCGGTCGAAAAGCCGGGTCCACAACGCCCGTCACCGCATCGACCTTGGCGAGCCCCTTCGTGGTCGCGCCGCCGATCTGGTTCATCTGCCAGCCGCCGACATACAGGCTGCCACCCTGTGCCACCAGCGCCATCACCATGCCGCTCGGCGCTGGATTGAAGGCCGGGTCGACCGCCCCGTTCGCCGACGACAGGCGTGCCAGATTGGTCCGCGGCTGCCCGTTGACCTGCGAAAACAAGCCGCCGACGTAGACATAGCCGGTGCTGAACGCAAAGGTCCGCGGCCTCTCGAAAATGTTGGACATGGCAGGCGCCCATGCCGGATCGAGCGCACCGGTGTTCAGCACGATCCGGGCGAGCCCGAGCCGCGGCTGGCCGCCGACGGCAGTGAACTCGCCGCCGAGGTAGAGATAGGTGCCGTCGCTGTCGAGCGCCTCGACCGTGCCGTTGGTGTTCATGGTCCAGTTGTCGAGGACTCCCGTTGCCAGCGAGAATCGCGCGAGCCCCGACCGGGGCTGCCCATCGATCGAATCGGAGTAGCCAGCGATGTAGATGTAGTTGCCGGCGATGACGATACGCGTGACACGATCAGTCAGTGCATGCACAAAACCGGAGTCCAGCGAACCGTCGGCATTCAGCCGCGCCAGGTACGTGCGCGATTGTCCGTTCACCTGGGTGAACAGGCCGCCGATCAGGAGCTTGCCGTCGGACTGCAGAACGGCGGTATCCACCTGGGCCATCGCCCGCACGCTGAGGTTCGGTTCGGGCAGCAGCGTATCCGCGCCCCAAGCTCCCGGCGCGGTCAGCGACAACAACACTACAATTACGCCGCCTGCATGGCGGCGCAGCAACGACAGGGATTGATGAATCGCGTTCATGTCTGAATCCTGGAAGGAGTGAATCAGGACGTTCGGGTAATAATCTTCACATCACAACGCTATTCCCATCCGCCGATCAACCCTTTAACAAATATCAATGATTCGCGCGAATTTCCAGGGAAGGCGGACCGAAGGTTCGACGCTGGCCTTAAGAGTGCGGTGCGTTGCTGTTAGCCTGAAGTTCCACTGCGCATCGAGCGAAGTTGTTCGGTGACTGTGAACCGGTCGGCTGAGGCGTCTCGGAAATACGGATCCACGTCGGCCCGGGCTATCGCCCTTGTTTCACGCCACTGGCGAACGTGGTCTAATTGCTTCGCCTGGGTGTCGACAAGTCATCACGGAAGTGGGACATCAAACGTGCCATTCGCGTCGCCCACGCATTCGTGAGGCAAGAGTCGAGGTATCAGGCGTCAGAGATTCGGCAACTCACTTCCGTCACTGCAGCGCGCACATCACCACGCCCTCGCCGTTCCAGCCCTTGGCAATCTGCGTCTGGTACACCTGCTGATTCGCCGTGATCCGATGATTGCTGTCGATGCCGCCCGTGAACCCATTGTTGTACGCGCGATAGACCGGCACCGTATCCCGAACCTCGTTTCGATAGCTACGGGTTTTTCGTGGCGCAACCCGAACAGGATCATCGAGTTGCGTGAATTTCCGACCGACCCGGGCCCGAACGATATTGCCGGGCGCACAGGCCACCATCGCTGGCTGCACGCCGGTCAACCGTGCGACTTCAATTCCGACTGACTGAAAATTCGAGCTACAATCAATGCCGTTTCATCTGGGAGCACTGTCATGGAACTAACCGCCGTTGTCACCCACGCCGAAGAAGGTGGGTTCGTCGCCCTCAATCCCGAAACGGGCACTACGACGCAAGGCGAAACGGTGGACGAAGCCATTGCCAACCTAAAGGAGGCAACGGCTCTGTACCTGTCCGAGTTCCCACTGTCCGCGACGGGCCATCCGGTCATCACTATGTTTACGGTCCCCACGCCGGCCCATGCCTAAACTGCCGCACGTCTCCGGGGCGGAAGTGCAGCGCGCCTTGGAACGACTGGGCTTCCACAAAGTGCGGTAATCCGGCAGCCATGTCATCATGAAACGCGAGTCCGATGGCTGCGTTGTGCCGATGCATAGCGAAGTCAAGATTGGCACTTTGACAGGCATTCTCCGGCAAGCCGATGTATCGCCAGAGGAGTTCATTCAAGCTCTGAGGGGATGACGCCTGTTCACGGCTAATTCTGCAATTCACATCCGAGCCGATCTCGCCGTGTAGTCTTGCGAAGCATTGCGGACCTGTGTACGTTCCCGACAGCGGGCCCCGAACCTGACCACGTTCGATCGCCTGGTACTCGGTCTGACCGCCATGTTCATGCGGCCCCACCGCATTTCGAAGCTGTCGGTCATGATCAAACCGGCAACATTGCTCAAGTTCCGCAAGGCTCTGGTCGATGGCAAATACCGCCGGCTCTTTTCGTCCTCGGGGTGCCCACGCAAACCCGGGCCGAAGGGGCCCTCCGCAGAACTCGTCGCAGCCATCGTGGAAATGAAACGGCGCAATCCAAAGTTCGGCTGTGTGCGCATCGCGGAACAAATCGCTCACGGCTTTGGCCTCGATGTTGACAAAGATGTCGTGCGCCGCGTGCTCGCGCAACACTATCGGCCGGGCGGTTCAGACACCAATGGGCCTTCCTGGCTAACCTTGATCGCACAATCCAAGGACAGCCTGTGGAGCGTCAACCTGTTTCTCTGCGAATCAATCCCCCTGCGTAGCTTCTGGGTGATGCTGGTCATGGACGTGTTCACCCGCCGCATCATCGGCTTTGGCGTCGAGCGTGCCGACATCGATGGCGTAGCCGTGTGTCGGATGTTCAATCACGCCATCGCCGGCCACTCATTACCGAAGCACATCAGCACCGACCATGATCCCCTGTTTCGTTTTCATCGCTGGCTTGCCAACCTGCGCGTACTCGAAATCGACGAGATAAAGACGGTTCCTCATGTGCCAGTTTCGCATCCGTTTGTGGAACGATTGATCGGCACCATTCGCCGCGAGCTTCTCGATCGCATGTTCTTCTGGAATGCGCTTGACTTGGAGCGAAAGTTGCAGGCGTTCAGCCTCTATTACAACGAAAGTCGCGTTCATCAATCCCTCAGCGGGAATACGCCGGTGGAACATGCCGGCAAGCTGCGTCAAACCTGCGCTGCGCTTGATAGATTCAGATGGCGAGAGCATTGCCGAGGGCTGTTCCAGACACCGATCGCAGCCTGAGTGCGAATTCGCCAGGCACAGGACGCTCAAGTTTGCTTGAAGATAAATACTGAATGTTTCTGATTAATATCAATCTGAGTCAATTCGAATCGTGACAGACTGAAATCTCGTTCGGCTTGGGCGAATCATTTCTACGAGAGGGTCTGTAGGTCAAAGTCGTGTAGTGCTGTGTCATAACCTTTGGGTCTTCAGGAAATCGTGTGG
>PLYG01000505.1:0-235 GCA_003153335.1 Betaproteobacteria bacterium
CCAGGTCGAGCAGGGTGCCGTCGATGTCGAGGAACAGCGCGCACTCGGCGCGCAGCAGCGGCGGCTCGTGGCGCGCCGGCGCCCGCTTGCTGCGGGATGACGGCGCATTGGCGGCGGCGCGCTCCGTCGTGTCAGGCACGGTTGCCCAGACCTTCGTTGGCCCGGAAGCGCCCGCGCTGGCGCATCACGGCCGCGTCGAGCAGCATGCGCCCGGCCCAGCGGTAGACGTTGAATT
>PLYG01000505.1:265-10577 GCA_003153335.1 Betaproteobacteria bacterium
CGACCAGGTTCATCCCGTCATGCAGGCTGCTCACAAAACAAACATCCGCTGCCCGGTAGTACTCGTAGACGGCGTCGGCCTCATGATGTTCGGTGACCAGGGCGATCGGCGGATGCGCGGCTTGCGGGTAACGGCCATTGATTTCCGCAGCCAGCGCGCGCACCCGCTCCCCATAGTCGCGGTAGTCGGCGATGGTCGCGCGGCTCGGCGCCGCGATCTGGATAAAGGTGAACCGCCCTATCCATTGCGGCTCGAGTTCGAGCAGGCGCGCGACCGCATTGAAGCGCTCCAGTATGCCCTTCGTATAGTCGAGGCGGTCGACGCCTATGCCCAGCCGATGTTGAGCGGGCAGCCCCAGCCGCTCGCGCACCACGCGCCTGGCATCGGCGACGCTGCTGGCGTTGGCCAGCGCAGCCGGTGGCCATTCGATGGAAATCGGATACACCTGCACGGCGGTCAATTTTCCCTGATACGAAATGGTCATCGTTTCCCGGTCGACGCGCGCCTCGAGCATCCGGTCGACGGTATCCAGAAAATTGTTGACATGAAACCGGGTATGAAAGCCCAGGATACTGCTGCCCAAAAGGCCGTCGAGCAGTTCGGCGCGCCAGGGGCAGATCGCAAAGGATTCCGGGTTGGGCCAGGGTATGTGCCAGAAAGTGATGATCGTTGCGTCGGGCAAACGGTTGCGGATCAGCCGCGGCACCAGCGCGTAGTGATAGTCCTGCACCAGAACGATCGGGTCCATCGAATTCGCTTCGGCGACCACGGCGCTGGCAAACTTGGCATTGACGCTCCGATAGTATTCCCAGTCGCTGGAGCGAAACGTCGGCCGGACGTGGGCGATATGGCACAGCGGCCACAGTCCTTCGTTGGCAAAGCCGGCGTAGTAGCCTTGCTCTTCTTCCTTCGACAGCCAGATGCGGCGCAACTTGTAGAACGGATGCTCGGGGGGAACGTCGATTCGGTCATGACGGTCGACCACGTCGCGATCGGCGGTGCCGCTGCCGTGCGCAATCCACGTCCCCGAGCAGGCGCGCATCACCGGCTCGAGCGCGGTGACCAGCCCGCTGGCCGGGCGTTGTATATGAATGCCCGTGTCCGTGCGATTGTGAATGTACGGCTCGCGATTGGACAGCGCAATCACGTCGTTGCCATGCAATTCGCTGCGCAGCGTGGCGCGCAATGCCGCCTGATCCCAGATGCGCTGGCTGCCGTCGAGCGGCCGGTACTGGCGCTCGAGATCGCGGACCAGCTCGCGCATTTCGCGCGCTATCGGCCGCAACTCAGGCGCGCCGCGCGGGGACGAGGGCCGGAGGATGCCTTCGCCGCGCAGCAGCGCGCGCATGCCCGCCACCCAGCCGCGCCACGAGAGCTGGGCGATGATCACGGTGATCAGCGCGATGGCGAGTCCCAACGCGATGAAAAAGTAGAACAGATAACGGCGGGTTTCCTCGCTCCGCCGGTCGACAAAGCTCATGTCATGCACGAGCACCAGTTGCGGCCCGGGCACCTCTGCGGTGCCGACCGCGCGCACCGCGACATGCAGCATGCCGCGGTCCGACGCCAGCACGTGCTCGCCTTCTCCCGCAAAGCGATCCAGACCCGCGCAGCCGATGTTGCGGGGAAAGGTCGGCGTGGCAACCGGATCCTTCTTCGGATCGAGACAGAGCCCGACTGCGTAAAGCCTTTCATCCCGGGTCATCCGGTTGAAGAGCGCCGCGATCTGCGGCGCGGAGCCGGTCTCGATCAAGCCCGACAACTGCTCGGCGACCGCCGAGGCGATGAGGGTCGAGCGCATGTCGAGATCGCGCACGAACCAGCGCTGCATCAGCGAATCGGCGAGCGGGACCGCGACGTACGCGAACGCACCCAGCGCCAGCATCAGCGGAACCAGAAAGCGCAGTGATAGTCGCATCGGGGATGGTTCCTTGCCTTGGTCGAGTTGATTGTCGTGCCGCGAGTGGCCACTGAGCCCGCCAGCAGTCGATGGCCTGCGTCAGCTCACCGACTTGCAGCGGCTATGCATTGGGTGCCCGTCAGCAACCGACACACGAGATTACCGGGCGATCGCAGCCGCTGCAATAGCCGACCGAAGCAAGGCTACCAGTAATCGGATCCAACGACTGTGCCTTATCGCACATTGCAGAGGCGACTGTTGGAGACTGGCAGCCGGATGACGGCGATCGTGATGACGGGTCATGGCGACGTGGAGCAGGCGAAAGAGGCCTTTCATGCCCATGCAGTGGGTCTTCCGGGAAAGCCGATTGATCAAGCCAAGCTGATAATCGCGATCGAGAAAGCTTTCGTTCGCCAGACGTATGCCCAGGACGAAGAGATCCAGCTTGCCGAATTCGACCATCTGCTGGCGCGCCTGACCACGCGGCTGCCGGCCGGCGAAAGGTACAGGCACACTACGCGCTGATCCCCGGCAGAGCGCCTGCGCTCGAGTAGTTCCAACGCCTCCAGGCGCTCCACGAGATTGCTTGCCGTCGACTGGTGGATCGCCAAGGACCGCGCCAGAGCGGTGACGCGAATGCCGGGCTCGCTGCCAACCTGCGCGAGAACCCAGAGCTGGGCGCCAGTCACGCCGGCCTGCGCCTCTACCCACCGAAAAGGGCGGCGTACTGTCTTGAAGATGAGCCGGAATTCTTCCAATACGGAAAGCGCAAGCTGTCCGTGTGNNCCGTGTGCTTCACCGGCGCCCGGACCGGGTGGTGCGGCTTGCCCTTCCGCCGACTTCGAGTGAGAAACGCGGGGCGCGGAGGCAGGTCGGATCATGACTGGAGCGATGGAAAAACGCTGATGGCCGGCAATGTTCATCTATCCGGATATACCAGATCGGCACGCCGGTTTTGTGCCCAGGCGGCTTCGCCATGACCGGGTGCCGTAGGCTTCTCCTTGCCCCAGCTGATCGCTTCCATCTGTGATTCATTCACTCCATAGAGTTTCAGCGCGCGCCGCACAACTTCCGCGCGTTTCTGGCCCAGCGCAAGGTTGTACTCTGCACCGCCGCGCTCGTCGGCATTGCCTTCGATCTTGATGGATAGGGACGGATTCGACGCCAGGTACTTGCCATGCCTCTCGATCAGCGGGCCGTACTCGCTTCTGATTGCATAGTCGTCGTAGCCGAAATAGACGCTGCGGTTGGTCGAAATAGCACTCTTCGGGTCCAGGTGCGCAGGGAGGGGCTTTGCCGGGACCGCGGCAGCCGGCGCCGGGGGAGCTGAAGCTGGCTGCGACGCCGCTGGAGCCGCCGGGGCCGGAGCAGACACCGGCGCAGGGTTGGAAGCGACGGTCGGAGCGGACGTCGGTGTGCTGCTGCATGCCGCAAGCAGGAACGCGGCGAAAGACGAGAGCATGAGGAGTTTTGAACGGTTCATTGTCGAGCCTTTGTGGTTGTGTCCGGATCCCAAGGTCATCCACGGGACCGGAATTCGAAGCCATGGTGGAAAACGTTTTTACAATACATTTGGACAAATAGATATGTCAATATTCGTCCGTCGGACGGTCGACCGATTCCGGCTCCGCTCGATTCGCCGTGGGGAACCAGAGCAGAAGGTAGCTGGTCAAAAACCTCTCATTTCTTTGGAGATCACCATGAAATCGCGAATCCTCTATCCTGCCGGCCTTGGTTTCTGTCTGGCCGTACTGGCGCTATCTGCAGGTGGCCAGACTGCCAGCGCCAACGCGTCGCAAGCAACGGTTGCCGCTGGCAAAACCACCACAGCCGGCACGACTCACGAACATCACGCCAGGGCTCATCACCGTCGCCATGCGAAGCACGAGCACATGATGATGGGGTCAGCCGGTGGCGGGCGGGAGACCGGCTATCGTGCCGCATTGAAACATTGCGTTGCGGGGCCGGCGGCACAACGCGACGTCTGTCTGGACGCCGCTATCGAGCGCTTTGGTCGTAGGTAAGTTATCCGGAATGGGGTTCGTGCCCCATGTCCCGCGCTTCTGTCCGCCGCCTTAAGTCTGTCCTAAGTTTTCCGAGCGAATATTTGCGTGCGGGCGATGACCACACCAGATCCGCATCGGCCTGGAAAGTGGGTAGATGACTTATCGAGGAGTTGAGCATGAACGCACGAACCGCCCCTGAACTGGAAAGTTATCCGGCCACTTCAAGCTATCCGGCTTTCAGGCAATTGCGCCGGCATCTAGAGGAGCGCATCATCGGCCAGGAGAAACTGGTCGAAAGCCTTCTGATTGCACTCCTGGCGGACGGCCATCTGCTGGTCGAAGGCGCGCCGGGACTGGCTAAGACGACGGCCATCAAGGAACTCGCCGCGGCGCTGCAAAGCGATTTTCGCCGCATTCAGTTTACACCGGACTTGTTGCCCGGCGACCTGACGGGGACCGACGTCTACCGTCCCGAAGAGGGCGGCTTCCACTTTCAACCAGGGCCGCTGTTCCACAACCTGATTCTGGCCGACGAAATCAACCGCGCTCCCGCGAAGGTGCAGTCGGCGCTGCTNNTGCCTGAGCCATTCTTCGTGCTGGCCACTCAGAATCCGATCGAGATGGAGGGTACGTATCCGCTTCCCGAAGCGCAACTCGACCGATTCCTGCTGCACGTGCGCATCGGCTACCCCGACGCCACGGCCGAACGCTCGATCCTGCGACTGGTCCGGAAACGGGCGGAGCAGGCCTTCGGCGCGCCTGCCGAAGTTCCGCCCCAGATGAGCAGGGAACAGATTTTCGGCGCGCGCCGTGAGGTACTCGCCGTGCACATGGCCGAGCCGGTGGAAGAGTATCTGGTGCAACTCGTACTCGCCACGCGTGACCCGGTGCGGTACAGCAAGTCGCTTGCGCGTGCGGTCAATTTCGGCGCCAGCCCGCGCGGTACCATCGCGCTCGACCGCTGCGCCCGCGCCCGAGCGTGGTTGCAGGGCCAGGATTACGTTTCGCCGGAAGATGTCCAGGCCGTGGTCTACGACGTCCTGCGCCACCGGATATTGGTTTCGTTCGAGGCCGAAGCGGACAACACGAGCGCCGACGACATCATCCGCGAATTGCTGCAGCGGGTGCCGGTGGGATGAAATGCAAATCCTGCTTGACTGGCTCAAGGGTAAGCGGGCCGCCTCGATAACGGCGCCGGCGATGGCGCCGGATGCCGCGCTCAATTCGGCCACCCGCGTGAGCGTCGAAGAGTTGATCAAGTTGCAGTGTCATGCCGGCAAGATCAGCCTGACCCCATCGCAGCCGGCACGCACGCGCCTCGCTGGCAACCACGGGTCCCGTTTTCATGGCCGTGGGATGGACTACCAGGAGTCGCGCATATACCAGCCGGGAGACGACCTCCGCAGCATCGACTGGCGCGTGACCGCGCGCACCGGCAAACCCCACACCAAGCTGTATGAGGAAGAACGCGAGCGGCCGGTGATCCTGTTCTTGGATCTGAATCCCGGCATGTTCTTCGGCACGCGCGGTTCGCTCAAATCCGTTGCCGCTGCACGCGCCGCCGCCATCATCGCATGGGCCGGTGCGGCGCACGGCGACCGCATCGGCGCGCTGCTGTTCAATGGCGGGCATTACGAGTTGCCGCCGCGCGGCGGCCGTCATGGCGTGTTGCGCCTGATCCGTGAGTTGGCCGAGCGTGCTGATCCGCGCGCTGCGCTCAATATAGCGTCCAGCCCCGGGAGCCTCAACGCGGCGCTTGCCCGACTGCGCCGCGTGAGTCGCCCCGGCAGCCTTATCTTCCTGCTCAGCGACTTCTACGGCATCGACGACGAAAGCGGCCGCCACCTGTTGCGCCTGCGCCATCAGAGCGATCTGGCGGCAATTCAGGTCGTCGATCCGCTGGAACTCGAGCCTCCTCCGGCAGCACGTTACGGCGTTACCGATGGCCAGAGGCTGGGGGTCCTAGATACGCGCGATGGCAAGGTCCGGCAAGCCTACCAGGAGTATTTCAGCCGCCACCATCAAGCGGTCGCCGAGACGATGAGGAGCCGCGCTATCCCGCACTTGCGTCTGTCCACCGCAGACGATGTCGCGTCCACGCTGGCGCGGCACTTCGCGCCCGTGGGCCAGGCGCCCGCGATCAGGAAAGCAGCCGCATGAATTCCGCCGCGCAAGAAGCGCTGCTGCTTCGCGACATCCATCTGCCCGGCGATCCGTCGTTCTGGCCGCCGGCGCCGGGTTGGTGGCTGCTGGCCATGGTGCTGCTGGCGTTGCTGTCATGGACGGCCGTCGCGGCTTGGCGCCGTTACCGGATTCACCGCCAGCGCCAGCGCGTGCTCGGCGCGCTGGCAGCGTTGGAAGACCAGTTCCGCGCGGGACAGTCACCGGAGCATCTGGCAAGGATTTCCATGCTGCTGCGGCGGCTCGCCCTGATGCGATTTCCGCGCGAAAAAGTTGCCGCGCTGACGGGCGGTGGGTGGCTTGGATTTCTCGATGAAACGGGCGGCAACGGCCGCTTTTGCGAAGGCCCGGGCCGGGTGTTAGCCGCCGGCCCTTATCAACGCGCACTCCCCCAGGACCTGGACACATCCGGTCTTATCGCGTTAGTCCGCGAGTGGGTGGAGCGGAATGCGGGAGCCTAGGATGAGCATCATCCTGGCCTGGCCGTGGATGCTGGCGGCGCTGCCGCTGCCATTACTGGCGCTGCTGCTCCCGCGCGCGGCCGCGGCACAGCCCGCTGCGCTGCGTTTTCCATTTTATGACGCGCTGCATGCTTCACTGGGGACTAGCGGCGGCCGGCGTTCACGCGCGAGATTGGGTCTGGCGCTGCTCGCCTGGCTATTGCTCGTGAGTGCCGCGGCGCGGCCGCAATGGATGGGCGATACCGTGCACTTGCCGGTGACCGGCCGCAGCATGATGCTGGCAGTGGATCTCTCCGGCTCGATGCAGGCCGAGGACATGCGAATCGGCAGTCGCGCGGTCAGTCGCCTGAACGCGGTCAAGGACGTCGCGGGGGATTTCATCAAGCGCCGCGCCGGTGACCGGCTCGGGCTCATCCTGTTCGGTGATCATGCATACCTGCAGGCGCCGCTCACCCTGGACGGAACGACGGTGCGTACGCTGCTCGATGAGGCACAGATCGGATTGGCCGGCGCGCAAACGGCGATCGGCGACGCCATCGGCCTCGCGATCAAGCGGCTGCGCGGCGAGCCGAAGAACAATCGAGTGCTGATTCTGCTGACCGACGGCGCCAACAACGCCGGCAATGTGGACCCGCTGAAGGCCGCCGACCTCGCGGCCAGCGAAGGCGTGCGCATCTACACCATAGGCGTGGGCGGCGACGAGATGCTGGTGCAGACGCCGTTCGGCGTCCAGCGCGTCGCCAGCGACGACCTCGATGAAGACAGCCTGCAGGCCATCGCGCAAAAGACCGGTGGGCGCTACTTCCGCGCGCGCGACGTGAATTCGCTGGCGCAGATCTACGGCCTTCTCGACCAGATGGAGCCCATCTCCAAGGACCAACAAAGCTGGCGGCCGGTCGAAGAACTCTATTCCTGGCCGTTGTCCGCTGCGCTGTTGCTCACGGTGCTGATGGCCATTGCCGCCGATGGCTGGCTGCCGCGACGTGGCCACTCCGGGAGCGGGCAGGTCACCGCGCGTCCGGAAAGTGCGGAGGCGCAACATGCATGAGACTTTTCATTTTATACAGCCGCTGTGGCTGCTTGCCCTGATTCCCCTGCTTGCGCTGCTCTGGCGGCTGCTGCGGCCCGGCGGCGCGGACAATCCCTGGAGCCGGATCGTGGATGCGCAATTGTTGCCGGTATTGATGGCGGGAAAATCTCGCAGCGCGAGCCGCGCTCTGCCGTGGCTGCTCGCCACGGGCTGGAGCATCGCCGTACTGGCGCTGGCCGATCCGACGTGGGAGCGGCAGCCGCAACCTATCTACCAGACGTCCGCGGCGCGCGTGATCGTACTGGATCTTTCCCGTTCGATGAATGCTCCCGACCTGCAGCCGTCGCGGCTCGCGCGGGCGCGGTACAAGGTCGAGGACATCCTGGCGCGCGCCGGCGAAGGGCAGACGGGGCTGGTCGTGTTCGCCGGCGACGCGTTCACCGTGTCGCCGTTGACGCGCGACGTAAACACCATTCGCGCTCTGCTGAAGGCGGTCGATACGGGAATCATGCCGGTACAGGGAAGCCGGGCGGACCTGGGCTTGCTTAAGGCAGGCGAATTGCTGCACCAGGCGGGTCTTGGCAGCGGCGACGTTCTGCTGATCACTGACGGGGTCGATCGCGGCGACGCGGGCACCGCGGAAGACGCCGCGGCCCAATTGCGCAAGAGCGGCTACCGCGTATCGGTGCTCGGCGTGGGCACCGAAGCCGGCGCGCCAGTCCCGGATGATGAGGGCGGCCTGCTCCGCGACGCGGCAGGCAAGGTGGTGTTACCCCGACTCGAGACGGTCAACCTGCAAACGGTCGCGCGCGCGGGCGGCGGAGCTTACCGGCAGATCAGCGCCGGCAACGATGACATCGATGCCCTTCTCGTCGATAGCGGAGGCCAGCACGCACAGTCCGCCGCAAAGAGTGAGCTGAAAATCGACAAGTGGAAGGAATCCGGGCCGCTGCTGGCGGTCCTGCTGCTGCCGCTCGCGGCATTGGCCTTTCGTCGCGGCTGGATGTTGAGCGTAGTGCTACTGGCCGGCATGATTGCGCCGCCTCCACCTGCCTATGCATCGAGCTGGGACAATCTGTGGTTACGGGCGGAGCAACAGGCGGCGCGGGCACTGGCTGCAAAAGACTACGCCATGGCCGCAGAGCTCGCCGCGGACCCAGCCCGACGCGGCAGCGCCGAATACAAGCGCGGCAACTATCAGCAGGCCCTGGACGGATTCACGCTGGCCGGTGGCGTTGACGCCGATTACAACCGCGGCAACGCGCTGGCGAAACTGGGCCGGTATCAGGAAGCCATCGCTGCCTATGATCGGGCGCTGAAGGCCACGCCAGACCTGGCGGATGCGCGCGCCAATAAGGCCGCGGTGGAAGCGATGCTGAAAAAGCAACAACCGAATTCGGAGCAGTCCGCGCCGCAGCAAAACGACGGGAAGACCGGCGAACACGCGGGGCAGCAGGGGGCGCCGGAAAACGGACAGCCGCCGAAGGGCGGTCAGGACGACAAACAGAATTCCGCGTCCGCCGCGAGTTTGCAACCGCAGAAAAAGGCGGGTGGCGGCAGCAGCGCACAGAGCAAGGCGGGTGACAACAAAGGCGCGCAGAACGATGCGCCATCCGGCCAACCGCGGGACAGCAACGCGCAGTCCGGCAAGGACCAGCAAGCAGCGAAGAGCGAAGGGGGCAACGGACAACAGGCGGCGAAGGACTCGGCCGCCGGCCGGCAGAGCAAAATGGAAAACCAGTTTGCCCAGGCCGCCAAGGCGTTGGACACCAAGGCGGTGGACGCTGCCGAGAGGGAACGGAACCAGCCCGCGGCAGCGGGCGCGCGCGACACAACCGAAAGACAAGCCGCCGCCGCACGAGAGGGCAAACCCGGTCAAGGAAGCGGTGCGTCGGGCGAGGCCGAAGCTCTGGGCAGCGAAGAGCGCCTTGCAGCCGACCAGTGGCTGCGGCGCATTCCCGATGACCCCGGCGGCCTGCTGCGGCGCAAATTCCGTTTCCAGTACAAGGAGCGCGAACAGCGCGCTGATACAGGCAGCCAACAATCCTGGTGACCATGATGAACAATGCCAGGCTTGAATCGACTCCAACTCCTGCTTTTGCAGGGAGGCAGCGCCACGCCGGCTATCCGGAAATTGCGCTGGGCATTCTTTTGCTATTCGCGGCCACCGCCAGCTTCGCGGCGCTGCGCGCCGAACTCGATCGCGATTCCGTGCAAGAGGGCGAGACGCTGACGCTGACCCTCGAGGTCGATGGCGCGCATTTCTCCAGCCAGCCGGAGCTGTCGCCGTTGCAGAAGGATTTCCAGGTCCTCGGGACCAGCATCAGCAACCAGATGAGCATCACCAACGGGCGCTCGTCCAGCCAGACCCGTTGGCTCGTCCAACTGCAGCCGCGCCGCCTGGGAAAGCTGGTGGTACCGGCCATTTCGCTGGGCAACGAAAAGAGCGCACCGCTCGTGCTCGAAGTAACCGAGAGTTCGCAAGAAGCGGAACCCCAGACCGGGCAACACGTCTTCCTGGAGGCTGAGTTGCCCAATGGAAGCAATGCATTTCGCGTGACGCAGCAGATCCCGTATACGTTGCGGCTCTACTACGATGATGCGTTGCGCGACGGAGGCCTAGAGGCGCCACAGGCGGACAACGCGATGATCGAACAGCTGGGCAAGGAAAAGCGCTACGACACGGTGCGCATTGGCCGTCGCCTCCATGTCATCGAACGTCGCTACGCCATCA
>PLYG01000025.1 GCA_003153335.1 Betaproteobacteria bacterium
ACGGCGACATCACGACGCCCGAAAAGGCGCGCTTTGTGCTCGACTACACCGGCGCCGACGCAGTGATGATAGGCCGCGCCGCGCAGGGCCGGCCGTGGATTTTTCGCGAAATGGAGCACTACCTCGAAACCGGGATGCATCTGCCGCCGCCGGAAGTCGAGGAAATCCGCATCGTGATGCTGGGGCACCTGGAAGATCACTACCTTTTTTACGGCATGGAAGCCGGGGCTCGCATCGCGCGCAAGCACATCAGCTGGTATACGAAGGGGCTGGCGGGATCCGCGGCATTCCGCCGACAAATGAACATGCTGCTGACCGCGGGGGAACAACTCAAGGCAATCAACGAATTCTTCGATAGCCTGGGCGAACGCGACGCGCGCCTCAGTTATGCCGAAGGCAATGATGAAGCAGGACAAAACGTGGAGGAGGCGCTCGCCGCCTGACAGACATGAGCAAACCTAAGAAGATCAACGGCCACAATGCGATCGCCGAAGTAGTCGAAAAATCGCTGAACGAGTATTTCTTTCATCTGGATGGCGAACCGGCGGACGATATCTACCGGATGGTGATCGACAACGTTGAAAAGACGCTGTTCAAGACTGTCCTGCAGCGCGCCGACGGCAATCAGACGCAGGCTGCGGACATGCTCGGCATCAACCGCACGACGCTGCGCAACAAGCTGAAGGCCCATCGGTTGGTATAGCTCGAGTGCCGGCCCGACGGCGCTTTCGCGCCCGGAACAGTGCCGGATGCGGAGAATTTGTTCACCCCTTCAATTGCGGAAAAGCACAGCCTAAGCACGATGAAAGTCTCTCAAGCCCTGCTCTCCGTTTCTGACAAAACCGGGCTGGTTGACTTCGCGCGCGGTCTGGTCGCGATCGGAGTCCGCCTCCTCTCCACCGGCGGTACGGCCAAAGCGCTCGCCGCCGCCGGGCTCCCGGTGACCGAGGTCGGCGACTACACCGGTTTCCCGGAAATGCTCGACGGCCGCGTCAAGACCTTGCACCCAAAAGTGCACGCGGGCATCCTGGCGCGCCGCGACGTTCCAGCGCATGCAGCCGCATTGCGCGAGCACGACATTCCCGGCATCGATCTGGTCGTGGTCAATCTGTATCCGTTTCGCGAGACCATCGCGAACCCGGATTGCACGCTGGAAAATGCGATCGAGAACATCGACATCGGCGGTCCGACCATGGTCCGCGCCGCAGCGAAGAATTACGCGCATGTGGGCATTGTCGTCGACCCGGCCGACTATCCGGCGCTGCTCGCCGAGCTGCAGGCCGGGGACGGCGCGCTTTTGCCCGCGACCCGGTTCCGGCTGGCGCAAAAGGCGTTTTCGCATACCGCCTCGTATGACGGCGCGGTCAGCAACTACCTTACCGCGCGCGATGCCGGCGGATCGGTCCGGGAATACCCGGAACAGTTCAACGTCACCATGCTAAAAATGCAGGACCTGCGCTATGGCGAGAATCCACATCAGAGCGCCGCGTTCTACCGCGAGGAAGGGCCAGCCCCCGGCACGCTGGCAACCTATCGCCAGCACCAGGGCAAGGAACTCTCGTACAACAATATCGCCGACGCCGATGCCGCGTGGGAATGTGTCAAAACCTTCGAGGGGTTCGACGAGCCCTGTGCGTGCGTCATCGTCAAGCACGCCAACCCCTGCGGCGTGGCGCTTGGCGCCTCGCCCCTGGCCGCGTATCGCAAGGCATTAGAGACGGATCCGACGTCAGCGTTCGGCGGCATCATTGCGTTCAACCGCGTCGTCGACGCCGCGGCGGCCGAGGCGGTCTCCAGACAGTTTGTCGAAGTGCTGATCGCGCCGGCGTATACCGAAGAGGCGCTTGTTCTGCTTCGGAAAAAAGCGAACGTGCGGGTGCTCGAAGTCCCGTTGCCCCCGGGCCGCCGCGGCAACACGTGGGACGCCAAGCGCGTGGGCGGCGGGCTGCTGGTGCAGGCGCCCGACACGCGGAGTATATCGACAACAGAACTCAGGACCGTGACGACGCTCGCGCCGGATGTCGGGCAACTCACCGACCTGCTGTTCACTTGGCGCGTGGCCAAATTCGTCAAGTCCAACGCGATCGTGTTCGCGCGACACACGCGGACGCTGGGGATAGGTGCAGGGCAGATGAGCAGGGTAGACTCTGCCCGCATTGCATTGATCAAGGCCGAACACGCGGGGCTCTCGCTGCAGGGTTCGGTTGCGGCATCGGACGCGTACTTTCCCTTTCGCGACGGGCTCGACGTAGTGATCGACGCCGGTGCCGTCGCGGTGATACAGCCTGGCGGCAGCATGCGCGACGACGAAGTAATCGGGGCCGCGAACGAGCGCGGGATCGCCATGGTGTTCACCGGCGTGCGGCATTTCCGGCACTGACAACTATGCACAACGCAATTCAGAAAAGGAATCTCATGACCAAAAGGCTGTTGCGATATGCGCTGGCCGCCACGATGGCGGCCGCGGCAGCGGGTGCGCACGCATTGGGCTGCGATGACTTCTGGAGTTTCATTGGCCGCCCGTGCAGCAAGGCGGCTGCCGCCTGGGACCATGGGGACAACGAACTGATCATCTCCGGCTACGGCTATCACCTGCGCAGCACCTATACCGCGGAAAAACTGCGCGAACTGAACGAAAGGGCTTGGGGCGCCGGCTGGGCGCGCAGCGTGACCGATGCCGACGGCGACAACCACATGCTTTTCCTGTTCGGATTCCGTGAATCGCATAACAAGATACAGTGGAACGCCGGCTATATGTACTCGACGTTCTGGGGCCCGCAAGATGGCCTGCGCGCGGGTCTTGGCTATGCCGCCTTCATCGTCCAGCGGCCGGATATTGCCAGCGGCGTGCCGTTCCCGGCGCTATTGCCTGTGGCCGCGGTGGCGTACGGCAAGGCGACGCTGATCGCGACGTTCATCCCGACGCTGAACAACGGCATCAATAACGGCAGCGTCCTGTTCGTCTTCGGCAAGTACAAGTTTTGAGAACGGCGTCCCCGCACACCCAACCAATGAACCGCGGAATGCCGCAATGAAAGTGCTGGTCATCGGCGCGGGCGCGCGGGAGCATGCGCTGGCCTGGAAGCTGGCGCAATCGCCGCGCGTGCAAAAAGTCTACGTGGCGCCGGGCAACGCGGGCACCGCGCACGAGCCGGGCTGTGAAAACGTTGCGCTCACCGCGTTTCCGGAACTGGTCGCCTTCGCCCATACGGAGCAGATTGCGCTCACTGTCGTCGGCCCCGAGGGTCCGTTGGCGGAAGGCGTGGTCGATGCGTTTCGTGCGGCGGGCTTGCGGATTTTCGGACCGAGCCGCGCCGCCGCCCAGCTCGAGAGTTCCAAGGATTTCGCCAAATCTTTCATGGCGCGTCACCACATACCGACCGCGCGCTATCGCACCTTCAGCGACGCGGCGGCGGCGCACGCGCATGTGGAGAGCGAAGGCGCGCCGATTGTCGTCAAAGCCGATGGACTCGCCGCGGGTAAGGGCGTGGTCGTGGCGCAGACACTGGCGGAAGCCCATGCGGGGATCGATGCGATGCTGGGCGACAAGACGCTTGCCGTGCAGTACGCCGATGGCACCGCGCGCGTCGTCATCGAAGAATTCATGGCCGGTGAAGAAGCGAGCTTTATCGCCATGGTCGATGGGCGTCACGTGTTGCCGCTGGCCACCAGCCAGGATCACAAGCGCCTGAAGGACGGCGATCTTGGCCCCAACACGGGCGGCATGGGGGCGTACTCGCCGGCGCCGGTGGTCACGCCGGCAGTCCATAACCGGGTGATGCACGACATCATCCGGCCAGCGGTAGAGGGCATGGCCCGCGAAGGCATGCCGTTCACCGGGTTCCTGTATGCGGGACTGATGATCGACGGCGCCGGGAATCCGCGCGTAGTCGAATTCAACGCGCGGC
Source organism: Betaproteobacteria bacterium (assembly GCA_003153335.1). GTDB lineage: Bacteria > Pseudomonadota > Gammaproteobacteria > Burkholderiales > Casimicrobiaceae > PALSA-1005. The sequence continues at coordinate 3,909 of PLYG01000025.1, forward strand.
TGGGCGACCCCGAAGCCGAGGTCATCTTGTTCCGGCTCAACAGCGACCTGTTCGAATTGTTCGAGCATGCGATCGACGGCACGCTCGATACCGTCGAAGCCGAATGGGATCGCCGGGCCGCGCTCACCGTGGTGCTGGCCGCGGCCGGATACCCGCACGCGCCGCAAAAGGGCGCAGCAATCCGCGGCGTGGCTGCCAAGGTCGACACAGCAAACGGCGCAACCCATGTGTTCCATGCCGGCACCGCGGAGCGGGACGGCCAGGTGATCGTCACCGGAGGGCGGGTGCTCGCCGTCACCGCGCTTGGCGATTCGCTCCGCAGCGCGCAGCGCATCGCCTATGACGCAGTCGAGCTGATCGGTTTCGACGGCATGCAGTTCCGCCACGATATTGGCCATCGCGCATTGAAAATCCGTACCTAGGAAGATTGTGGTCGCGATCGATCCACCCGCTGCCGACTAGCGCTGACCCGCTATTTTTCACCAACCTGTTCCGGAGTAACGCATGACCGCATCGGCATCCGTATTCGATTCCGCGCAACTGATTGCGCTCCGGCGGGTGGGGAAGATCGCCGTCGCGCCATCGGGCGACTGGGCCGCCGTCGCCCTCCAGCGGCTCGACGCCGATGGCGCCAAGTATGTGTCCGACCTCTGGCGTCTGCCGCTCGATGGTAGCGCGGCCATTCAGCTCACCCGTGGCGAGCACAATGACAACGCCCCCTGCTTTCGGGCCGACGGCACCTTGGGCTTCCTCTCCAACCGGCCGCCGGCGCGGCTCGCACCCGACGACGAGGCGAAAGACCGCAACCAGGTCTGGGTGCTGCCCGCCGCTGGCGGCGAGGCGTATCAAGTCACGGACGAACCGCTGGGCGTCGACGCTTTCCAGTTCGCCGCGCACGGCGACCGGCTGCTCTGCGCGGCGCCGGTGCTGTTGAACCAGCCGCATGACAAGCAGCGCGAGATCATGCGCGACCGGCGCAAGAACGGTCCGTCGGTGCTGCGTTTTACGCAACAGCCCGTGCGCTACTGGGATCATTGGCTGCCCGACGGGATTTCCACACCCGTGCCGCATCTGATCGCTTATGCGCAGGACGGAACGGGGCGCCGCGATCTGACTCCGCAGGCGATGCGCGAGCATTTGATTGAGCCGGAGTTTGCCGCATCGCGCGATGGCCGCCACGCGGCGCTCACCTCGGCGCGCGCAGGCGCCGACCGGATCGACGACGTCGCGCTGATCCTGATCGAACTCGATACGGGGACCGCGCGCGCTGTCGCCGAAGCCCCGCGCACGCAGTTCGAGCGTCCCTGTTTCTCGCCGGACGGCAAACGCATCGCCTGCATCGCGACGCCGCGTAGTGTCGAGCGGGTGGGCAAGCCAGCGCTTACTTTGATCGACGTCACCTCCGGCCAAGCGACGGTGATCGCGCAGGACTGGGATCGCTGGCCCGCGCTGGGCGACTGGACTCCCGATGGCGCGGCGCTGATCATCAGTGCCGACGACGATGGCTCCGCGCCGGTGTTCCGCATCGATGCGGCCAGCGGCGCCGTCTCGCGCCTGACCGCGCCATCCTCGGGCGGCACGCACGGCGAACTTCACGTCACCGCCGGCGGCGTGATCGTCGGCGTCCGCTCGACGCTCTACTCGCCACCGGAAGTCTTTGCATTGTCCGCCATCGCTACCAATGCGGCCCAAGCGTTGCCAGTGCCGCAGGCGCCGCGCATGCTCGCTATGCTGTCCGGATTTACGCACGCGGACTCGGTGGTCATCAAGGACACCCGCGTGCGCTCGACCGATGGGGCGATGATCCAGTCGTGGATCGTCAAACCGGCGCAATCCGGCGGTCGCCTGCCCGTGTTGTTCGCCATTCATGGCGGCCCGATCGGCGCGTTCGGCGACGGCTGGCACTGGCGCTGGAACGCGCTGCTGTGGGCCAACGCCGGCTACATGGTGGTCTTGCCCAACGCGCGCGGTTCGACCGGTTTCGGGCAGGAACTTATCCAGGGGATCTGGTGCAACGAGTGGGGCGCGCAATGCTATCGCGATCTGATGGCGGTCGCCGACGCCATTGAAGCGCGGCCGGATGTCGACCCCCAACGGATCGCGGCGCTGGGCGGCTCGTTCGGCGGTTACATGACCAACTGGATAGGCGGCAATACCGACCGCTTCAAGGCACTGGCCACGCATGCTTGCGTGTTTTCGATGTCGGCATTTACCGGCGTTACCGACCACCCCGCGTACTGGCTGCTGGAGTTGGGCGGTGATCCGTACCAGGACGTGCAGGCATTCGACCGCTACTCGCCGGCGCGGTTTGTGCAGAACTGGAAAAGCCCGACCCTGATCATTCACGGTGAGCGCGACTACCGCTGCCCGATCGGCGAAGGCCTCGCGTTGTTCGAGGCCTTGCAGCATTTCGGCGTCGAGTCGGAGATCGTGATCTTCCCCGACGAAAATCACTGGATCCTGAAACCGCGCAACATCGTCGCGTGGAATGCCGCGGTGCTGGAATTCTTCGGACGTCACCTGGGCCAGGCAGCATGCGAGCGAGCATAGACACCGCCGTCCTGCGCCACTACTTCACCGGCTTGCAGCAGCGCATTGTCTCCGCGCTGGAAGCGATCGACGGCAAGCCTTTTGGCCGCGATGCCTGGCAGCGTCCCGAAGGCGGCGACGGCATCAGTCGCGTGCTCGAGGACGGCAATGTCTTCGAGCGGGCCGGCGCCAATTTTTCGCATGTGTTCGGCGACCAGATGCCCGCGTCGGCCACAGCGCACCGACCAGAGCTGGCGGGCCGCGGTTTCGAAGTGCTGGGGGTGTCGCTGGTGCTGCATCCGCGCAACCCGCATGCGCCCACCGTGCACATGAATGTCCGCTGCTTCCTGGCCCGGGCTCCGGGACAGGAAGACGTGTTCTGGTTCGGCGGCGGCATGGACTTGACACCTTACTACGGCTACGAAGAAGACGCGATCCATTTTCATCGCGCCTGCCGCAATGCGCTCGAACCCTTCGGCGCCGAATGGCATCCGCGGTTCAAGGCCTGGTGCGACCGCTACTTTTTTCTCAAGCACCGGAACGAGCCGCGCGGGATCGGCGGCATATTTTTCGACGATCTCAACGAACCGGGTTTTGCTGCGAGCTTTGCGTTGACTCGTAGCGTGGGCGACCACTTTGTCGATGCCTACCTGCCGATTCTCAAGCGCCGGATCGACACGCCTTATGCTGAGCGCGAACGCGATTTCCAGGCGTACCGGCGCGGACGCTACGTGGAATTCAACCTGGTATGGGACCGCGGCACGCTGTTCGGGCTGCAATCGAACGGGCGCACCGAGGCCATCCTGATGAGCCTGCCCCCGATCGTCAAATGGCGCTACGACTGGAAGCCCGAAGCGGGTAGCCCGGAAGCGCGCCTGAGCACCGACTTCCTGATCGGCCGCGACTGGCTGGCCCCACAATGAATGACACCGGCGGCAGGGGCAGCGGGGGTGACAACGGTGACCCGCGCGACCAGCAAGACGATGGGCATCTGATCGAAGTGCAGATCGAAAGCCTGGACATCTACCGCGGACGGTTGCTGCATATCAAATTGGACCGCGTCCGCCTTCCCGACGGCAGCGAGGCCACGCGCGAGTACATCGTGCACCCCGGCGCGGCGATGATCATTCCGATTCTGCCGGATGGCAAGCTGCTGATGGAGCGGCAGTACCGCTATCCCATCGGCGAAGTCATGCTGGAGTTTCCGGCCGGCAAGCTCGATCCGGGCGAAGCGGCGCTCGCTACGGCGCAACGCGAATTGCTCGAGGAAACAGGCTATCGCGCCGCGCACTGGGAATGGCTGGCCGGCGTGCACCCGATCGTGTCCTACTCGACCGAACGGATCGAGATTTTTCTGGCGACGGACCTGGTGAAAGAGCGCGCCCAACTCGATGCCGGCGAATTTCTCGAAACGCTGGCGCTGGACTTTGCCGATGCGTACACACGCATGAAAGCCGGCGAGATCACCGATGTGAAAACCATCATCGGGCTGTACCAGTTACGCGATCGGGGCTGGTCCTGACGCACGGTCAGGCCAGATGATAATGTAGGGAATGGCGATGGCCGGACGCGACGGACCCGCGCAGGAGTCCGTGCGCCTTTAGACGCACACGGCTCAAGCCTCTACCAAGGCATCTTTCGACACCCGGTTACCCCGCAGCGAAATGACCAAACGGGGCTATTGCGCGGGTTCGTCAAGGGATGGAATACACATCAGGAGGTGTATATGCGAACTATCAGTTCTGCAGGGCGCGGCCACCCCTGAACGATTCACCAAGCTCAAACGTTATTTTCGCACACTGCCTCTCCTCAATCCCACCCATCCGATCGAGGCATGGGAGGCGGCAGCAGAGCTTTACCTGCGCTGCCGCCGGCGGGGCTATACGCCGCGCAGCCCGCATGCTTGTCTGGTGGCGCGTATTGCACTGGAGCACAGGACACCCCTGCTCCACGATGACCGTGATTTTGAATTGATAGCGAAAGTTGAACGGCGCCTCAAACTATTGCCGCTTGCTTGATCCTGGCATCATGATTCGCCCCGCACCACTTCCGCATCACCCACGCGCGCGGCAATCCACTTGGCCGCACGCAGCAAGCGCAGGTCGTCGCCGATCGCGCCGATCACCTGGACGCCGACCGGCAAACCATGCGCTCCGGTGAAGCCGGGCAGATTCAGGCCGGGCACGCCCAACCCCGAGCACAGCCGGTTGCACATCGCCTCGCCGGTATTGCCCAGGCCCTGGGGCGCCTCGCCCTGCGCGCGGACCATCGCTGTGGGAAGCCGCAGCGGCTGCGCCACCAGCAGGCAACGCTCCGCACTGGGCGCTGGCCGCCCAACCACTACCGGAGATCGAATTCGATCAGCGCTTGGCCTGGTGACCAGCCACTGCTGCCGCGAGCTGGGTACGCTTGTGCGTTGCGCTCAACTGGCGGTCGATTTTAGTTTCGGCATAACGCGCTTCGCGCATTAGCCTCCACTGAAACTGCGTTTACGGTCTGGACCCGACCACTTCTTGCCGTCAGGCGTTTGCGTGACCAGGAATCCGGACTCTCTCGGAAATTTAGCAATCAAACTTGGCATTGGCCGGGGTGACATAGTCGCGGATACTCGGCGTTGTGCGCTTGGATTTCCTATCCTTGACGACCTCAGCGTCCCTCTTGACCGTTTCGCCGGCACCGTCCGCGGTTTCGGCCGCATGAATTAGAATCGGTCCATCTGGGATTCACCCTTTTCGGTTAACCGACTGGCTTGTCGATGGCGCTGAGACTTTCGCAAACCCGGCTCTTGCCTCTGCTCGCTCTGCTCACGCTGACGGCCTGCACGCAGCCGCACCGCGTGCTGGAGGATGCGAATATGAGTGAGCAGATCGCGTCTGCCGCCGACACGGATCCGCTCACGCGTTTAGGTTTGCGCGCAAGCACCGGCGCGGCCGCGGGATATGTCGAAGACAAGGGTTGCGGCATCTGCCATGCCGACAAGTTCGATTCCTACCAGGGAGTCGGCATGGCGCAGTCGCTGCGCCGGCCGCAGCACGCGCCGCGCATCGAGGACTTCGATCTACCGGAGTTCTTGCACGCGCCGTCGCAGGAACACTACACAATGCGCTGGCGGGATGGCAAGCTGATATTCCAACGCTGGCAGCTCGACGCGCGCGGCGGGCGCATCAACGCGATCGAACAGCGCGTGGACTGGATCCTCGGGTCCGGGCATCGTGCTCGTGTGTATTTGTATGGCGCAACCAGCGGTGAGCTGTTTCAGTTGCCGATCGCGTGGTACAGCCAGGAGCGCGCCTGGGGCATGGCGCCGGGATACGACCGAGCCGATCATGACGGAATTACACGCCGCGTCCGCCGCGAATGTTTGTTCTGTCACAACGCCTATCCGCAAACGCCCACCGGCAGCGACGCCCATTGGGCGCCGCAGACTTTTCCCGCCGACCTGCCCGAAGGTACGGGCTGCCAGCGTTGTCACGGCCCCGGCGCAGAACACATCCGTACCGCGCTGAAAGGCGGCACAACCGCCGCCATCCACGCGGCGATCGTGAACCCGCGCCGGCTGCCGCCGGATCGGCGCGATGCGGTGTGCTTCCAGTGCCACCTGCTGCCGGCCGTCGCGATGATCGGTCCACGCCGCTTTGAACGTGGCGATTATTCGTTCCGCCCCGGAGAGCGCCTTGACGACTATCTCTTGCATCTGGACATCGACGAGCCGGGCCGCGCAGCGGAAGATCGTTTCGAGATCAACCATCACGCATACCGGATGACACAAAGTTTGTGTTACCAGAAAGGCGGCATCACTTGCATCGATTGCCATGACCCGCATCAACCCTTGCGGCAGGACACGCGCTTGGCCAAAGTCAGCGCAACGTGTGCAGGTTGCCACCGGCCGCATGGCCCGCAAGCTGCGCCCGCCGGATCGGGCGCGCCTATCGCCGCGGGAGATTGCGTAGGTTGTCACATGCTACGCCGGCGTACGCAGGACGTCGTGCATGTGACCATGACCGATCACCGGATCCAACGACGGCCGCAGTGGGTAGCCCCACTCGCGCCTTTGCGTGAGCGCGATCCGGAAATCAGCGCGGTTCGCTTCTTCTCGCCGCAACACGCCCCGACCGGGGCAATCGGCAATGCCTACCGCGCGACCGCCGTGTTGCGAGCCAGCGCGGGCGACGGTGTCGCACTCTCGCGTCTCGACGCGGCGCTTAAAGCGAGCACACCGACCACGCCTACACCTTGGCTTGACCTGACCGCCGCGCAATTATTCCAGCGCCGTTTTGCCGACGCTGAGCACACGCTCGAAATGCTGTTGCCGGTGCACGCCGCGAACAATCCGCAACTCATCGCGTGGCGAGGCACGGCGCGAATTGGCCTCGGCCGCACGCTGGTCGGGCTCGACGACTTGCGTCAGGCAGCAATGTCCGCTCCGGATACGCCGGAATTCCAGTTCAATCTGGGCTTGATTCAACACCGCACGGGAGACTACCAAGCCGCCGTGGCCGCGCTGACGCGCGCCGTAACCCTGCGCCCCAATCTGGTATCCGCCTGGTTGACACGCGGCGCAACGTTCGCAGCCCTCGGTCGTCGCGATGAAGCCATCGCCGACTATCGGCAAGCGCTGCAAATCAATCCGCGCGAGACGCGCGCCTATATAGGTCTGGTTGTGCTGTTGCGGGAAACCGGCCGAAATGCCGAAGCTGACCGCTACCTCACGCACGGCCTGCGCATCGCCGGCGATCCGGCCCGGTTGCGCGGGCAGCTTCGCGCCCAGTAGTTTTATTCAATTTATAATTTTATCTTCTGTAGCGTGCGCCATGCGCACGACCGCAGCGTAGAAAAGTCCTGCCAGTGGCGATCAGCGTGCGGATATGTCAGGATTGCGGGTAATGCGGAGGCTTCGCCCATATCCACAGTTGGGTCTCAAGGAGTAAGGCGATGCAATATCCAGTAAATATCAAACGCGACGACAAAGGCTGGCGGGTCGCGTTTCCGGACATTCCAGAGGCACTGACGTCCGGCGCAACCAAAGAACAGGCGCCTGCCAGGGCGTAGGACGCACCGGAAACGGCCATGGACTTCTACTTTGAGGATCAGCGCCCGGTGCCGCCACCATCAAAAGCCAAACGCGGGCAGACCGTTATCGAACCCCCAGCCAGCCTTTCCGCAAAGGTCTATTTACTCAACGAAATGCTCAAACAGAAAATCCGCCCCAGCGAACTGGCGCGGCGCTTACACACCACGTTACAGGTAGTGAATCGACTGACCGACCTGCATCACACGTCGCGCATTGACGGCATCGCCGCTGCCTTGCAAGCGCTTGGTAAGCGCCTGGATGTTCGTGTTGTTTAGTGCGAAAAATGCGAACACGGTCCCTTTGCTCCCGAGGAAACAGGCTATCGCGCCGCGCACTGGGAATGGCTGGCCGGCGTGCACCCGATCGTGTCCTACTCGACCGAACGGATCGAGATTTTTCTGGCGACCGGGCTCACCGAGGAGCGCGCCCGGCTCGATGCCGGCGAATTTCTCGTGACGCTGGCCGTGGACTTCGCCGACGCCTACGCGCGCATGAGAGCCGGCGAAATCACCGATGTGAATACCATCATCGGGTTGTACCAGCTACGGGACCGGGGTTGGTCATGACACCGGACCGGGACAAGCACCGGTCAGCCTTCCCCCAGATACGCCTGCCTGACCTTCGGATCATCGAGCAGGGTTTTGGCCTCGCCCTGCAGCGTGATCTCGCCCGATTCCATCACATAGCCGCGGTTGGCGGTCTCGAGCGCCAGCTTCGCGTTCTGTTCGATCAGTAAAATGGTCACGCCTTCGGCCGCGATGGCGCGGATCGTGTCGAAAATCTTCTTTACCATGATCGGCGCCAGGCCCATCGACGGCTCATCGAGCAGCAGCATCGTCGGACGCGACAACAGCGCCCGGCCGATCGCCAGCATTTGCTGTTCGCCACCCGAGAGCGTGCCGGCGGCCTGCCGGCGGCGTTCCTTCAGGCGCGGGAACAGCGTGAACACGCGTTCGATATCGCTGCGGATTTTCGCGCTGTCGCTGCGCACGTACGCGCCCATGGCCAGATTTTCCTCGATGGTCAACTGCCCGAACACGCCGCGGCCCTCGGGCACCATGGCGAGCCCCTGTCGCACGAGCTGAAACGAGGCCACCCCGACGATACACCGGCCGGCGTAGTGAATGCTGTCCTTCGATGCGGGAACCAGGCCGCAAATGGCCTTGAGCGTGGTCGACTTGCCGGCGCCGTTGGCGCCGATCAGGCATACGAGCTCGCCCTTCTCCACATGCAGATCGATGCCGCGCACGGCCTTGATGCCGCCGTAGGAAACATGGAGCTGGCGCAGTTCCAGCAGGGTCGTGCTCACGCCGCCTCCGCGCCGCTGGTTGCACCATCTGGCGCCGTGCCGAGATAGGCCTCGATCACGCGGGGATCGTTTTGTATTTCCTTCGGCAGCCCTTCCGCGATCCGCCGCCCGTAATCGAGCACGATCAGCCGGTCGACCACGTTCATCACCAGCTTCATGTCATGTTCGATCAGCAATATCGTCACGCCGTCCGTGCGAATGCGCTGGATGAGCGTTTTCAGGCTCAGTTTTTCGGTCGCGTTCATACCCGCGGCAGGCTCGTCCAGCGCCAGCAGCCTGGGTTCGGTGGCCAGCGCGCGGGCGATTTCAAGCCGGCGCTGGTCACCGTAGGAGAGATTCTTGGCCAGATCGTTGGCGCGATGCGCGACCCCCACGTATTCGAGCAACTCGTGGGCGCGGGATTCGATCGCCGCTTCTTCCCGGAGCGTCGCGCGGTTGCGCGTGACCGCGCCCCACACCGTGGCGCTGGTGCGCACGTGGCGGCCTATCATCACATTTTCCAGCGCCGACAGGTTCCCGAACAGCCGGATATTCTGAAACGTGCGCGCAATGCCTTTTTCGCAAACCTCGTTGGGCTTGAGGCCGGTCAGGGGTTTGCCTTCGAACAGGAAGCCGCCCTCATCCGGCAGATAGATTCCGGTGAGGACGTTGAAGAACGTGGTCTTGCCGGCGCCATTGGGGCCGATCAAGCCGTAGATTTCGCCGCGCTTGATCGAAAACGTGACCTGGCTGAGCGCGTGCACCCCGCCAAAGCGCTTGCTGACGTTGGCCCCCTCGAAAATGATTTCGCTCATCGTTTACTCATGTTCCATTGTCCCGCTTGGCCAGTTCGCGCTTGCGTACCGCCGAAGGCAGAATCCCGGCGGGGCGATAAAGCATCATCAGCACCAGCGCGAGGCCGAACAGCAGCATCCGGATCACTTCCGGCTCGATGATCATCCGCCCGAACAGGGCCTGCTGCGCGGGCTGCACCGTGTAGCGCAGGATCTCGGGCACGAACGAGAGCAGCACCGCGCCGAGAATGACGCCGAAGATATTGCCCATGCCACCCAGCACCACCATCGAGAGCACCATGATGCTTTCGACCAGCACGAAGCTCTCCGGGCTGATGAAGCCCTGGATCGCCGAAAACATGCCGCCGGCGATGCCCGCGAACGACGCGCCCATCGCGAACGCCAGCAGCTTCATGTTGCGGGTGTTGATGCCCATCGCCCGCGCGGCAATTTCGTCTTCGCGGATCGCTTCCCAGGCGCGGCCTATGCGCGAGTTCTGCAGCCGGATGTTGATCACGATCACCGCCAGCAGCACCAGCAGCAGCATGTAGTAGTACTTGACCGGGCCTGTCCAGTTCAGGCCCATGAACAACTGGTCACGGCTCAGGTCCAGATTGCCGATCCGGAACGGGTCGATCGTGGCAATCCCTTGCGGTCCATTGGTGATGTTGATCGGCTGGTACAGATTGTTGAGAAAGATCCGGATGATTTCGCCGAAGCCCAGCGTCACGATGGCGAGATAGTCTCCGCGCAGCTTCAGCGTGGGGGCGCCGAGCAACACGCCGAACAGGCATGCCACCGCGGCGCCGATGGGCAGAATCGCCCAGAACGGCAGATGCAGGCCGAATTGCGGAGACGCGAGCAGCGCATAGACATAGGCGCCGACGGCGTAGAACGCGATATAACCCAGGTCGAGCAGTCCGGCGAATCCCACCACAATGTTCAGCCCCAGCGACAGGAATACGAACAGTATCGCCAGATTGGTGATCCGCACCCAGGCAGTGCCGATGGTGGCCAGGGCGAATGGCAGCACTAGCAGGACAAGCGCGATCACGGCAATCGCTCCCCATTTCGTTGCCGGATGGCGTTTCAGGCCCATGGCAGTGTTCATGCGCGATCTCCCACTCTTTCGCCGAGTAGACCCTCGGGCCGGAACACCAGGACGGCGATCAGGACCAGGAACGCGAACACGTCTTGATAATTGCTGCCGAACACGCCACCAGTCAGGTCGCCCACATAACCGGCGCCCAGCGCTTCGATCAAGCCCAGCAATACGCCGCCCAGCATCGCGCCGCCCAGATTGCCGATGCCGCCCAGCACCGCCGCCGGGAATGCCTTCAAGCCCAGGACAAAACCCATCTGATAGTGCGCGATGCCGTAATACGTGCCGTTCATCACGCCGGCGACCGCGCCCAGCCCGGCGCCGATCACAAACGTGAGCGCAATGATGCGATTGATATCGATGCCCATCAGCCCGGCAATCATCTGGTTCTGCGACGTCGCCCGCATCGCAATCCCCAGCTTGGTTCTGTGCACCAGGAACAACAGCCCTGCCATCATCAACACCGAAATGGTGATGATCGCGATTTGCACATTGGTGATGGTCGCGCCGTCTTCCGTCGAGGTCACATGATAGGGGACGACCTGGATGATTTGCGGAAACGGGAGATTGTTGCGGCTCCAGATGATCATCGCGACATGCTGCAGAATGATCGAAATGCCAATGGCCGTGATCAGTGGCGCCAGGCGCGGCGCGCCGCGCAGCGGGCGGTAGGCGACGCGCTCCATCGTGTAGCCGACCACCATGCAGACCGGGATCGCGGCCAGGACCCCGATGAGCAGGATGACCAGGGGCGGCAAGCCCGAGCCGGCGAGCGCGGTGATCACCGAAAAGGCAACCATCGCGCCTATCATCACCACCTCGCCGTGCGCGAAGTTGATCAGTTGGATGATCCCGTAGACCATGGTGTAACCAAGGGCGACGACCGCGTAAACGCTGCCCAGCGTCAGTCCATTGATGATCTGCTGCAGAAAAATATCCATGCCGCGCGCTTCCTCGCTGACGGTGCGCATCGGGACGCCAGGGCGCCCACAACACAACCGCATTTCTCCCGGCGCTTATCCGGAAACTATGGCTTGCTGATGGATTGAATGACCCGCAAAGCTTACCCCAATTTCACCAGGCTAATACAAAAACGGCGCCACGTTGAAAACGGGCGCCGTCTGTGTTATTGCGTGCAGCGGAATACTACTTCTTCGGAGCTTCCGGAGCCGGAGCTGCGGGAGCCGCCGGCGCAGGCGCAGCAGCCGGCGCGGCTGCAGGCGCTGCAGCGGGTGCGGCGGCCGCATCGCCACCGAGCTTGGTGGTTTTGCCGGCCTTGATAATCGCAATCGGCTCGACCTTGCCGTTCTTCATTTCGAAGATTGTCATTTCGGCGTCCTTGCGATCGCCCTTGGCATCGAACTCGATGTGACCGGTCGCGCCTTCGTAGCTGATCGACGCGAGCGACGGCAGGTACTTTGCCGGGTCGGTCGAATTAGCTTTTTGCATCGCGGCGATCAACAGGCCGGCGGCGTCATACGTGAACGGCGCGTATTGCTTGACGTCGCCATACTTGGCATGGAACGCGTCCAGGAACGCCTTCGACGCGGCTTGCTGCGGAATGCCGGCTTGCGAGCACAGCAGGCCTTCGGCCGCGGGGCCGGCAAGCTTGCTCATTTCGTCACTGCAGGCGCCATCGCCAAAGGCAAACTGGACCTTCTTGATGCCCAGTTCAGCGGCTTGCTTTACCATCGGACCGGCGGTGGCGTCCATGCCGCCGTAGAACACGGCGTCGGGCTTCTTGCCCTTGATCTTGGTCAGCACAGCCTTCCAGTCGGTGGTCTTGTCAGTGCCGTGTTCGTTGGCCACGACTTTCACGCCGGCTGCCTTCAATGTCTTCTCGACTTCTTCGGCCAAACCCTTGCCGTAGGCGGTGGCGTCATCAACAATCGCCACGGTCTTGATCTTGGCTTCCGCCGCCAGATAGCTGGCGATGGCGGGGCCTTGCTGGTCGTCGCGGCCGACTGTCCGGAAGGCGACCTTGAAGCCCTGCTCAGTGACTTTGGGATTCGTCGCGGAACCGGAGATAAACGGAATGCCGGCCTGGTTGTAGATCGCCGAGGCGGGAATCGTCACGCCGGAATTCAGGTGTCCGACGATGCCGGCCACTTTGGCGTCCACCAGTTTTTGCGCAACCGTCGTGCCGACCTTCGGATCGGCCTGGTCGTCTTCGGCAACCAGTTCGAACGTGATCTTCTTGCCGTCGATGGTGACGCCTTTGGCGTTGGCTTCGTCCAGCGCCAAGCGGACGCCATTCTCGTTATCCTTGCCCAGATGCGCGATGTTGCCGGTCAGCGGGCCAGCGTGGCCAATCTTGACGACTGTTTCAGGCACTGCTGCGGCCTTCGGTTCTTCTTTTTTGGGCTCTTCCTTCTTGCCGCAGCCGTAACTTGCAGCGAGTGCGATGGCAACGAGAGAGAGTCCCAGGGTGCGTTGCAGATTCATGAATAACCTCCAGGAATGTGGAAAAAATCAATCAGGGGTGAAAAACCGATCGATTATCAGGCGAAACCGGATTGTTGTCAATTGCGGCCAACTCCCAAACTTCCAAGGAACTCCATGCAGATTTGCGGGTCTTCCGGGACGGGAATTCATCGCGGTTTTCGGCGGTTTTGTCGCGCCTGTCCGCCGACAATCGCACGCCGCTTGAGACGGCCGGATTTGTTCTGTAGTCTTGCGCGCATTGCGTCGCGGGGAATCCAAAACCGTTCCCCGATGCATCCAACCTGATCTTCGGCCTGCCCATCCGGTCGCGCTCGATCAACATAAGAATCGATTCTTACCAAGGGTCCGAAAACCATGCTGTCGTTCGCCCGCCGCCGCTGGTTTGTCACCGCCCTGATTCTCATCGCGCTGGCCGCCGCCGCTTTCGCGGCGGTCAAAACCCTGCGCCCGACCCCGAAGAAGGAGAATGGCCCNNACCCGTGCAATCGCCCAACGCCTGCCGTTGTCGGGAACGCTGCAGCCGCGCGATCAGGCCATCGTCAAGGCCAAGGTGGCCGGCGACGTCAAGCTGGCGCTGGTTCGCGAGGGCGAAACGGTTCGCGCCGGGCAGTTGCTCGCGCAACTGGATTCGCCCGACCTGAGGGCAAAGCTGGCTGAAAAGCAGGCCAACCTCGATGCCGGCCGCGCGCAACTGGCGATCGCCGAAAAGAACCGGGCGACCAATCAGGCGCTCCTCAAGCAAGGCTTCATTTCCCAGAATGCCTACGACAACGTCGAATCGACGATGAACATCCAGAAGGAGACGGTCAAGTCGTGGGATGCCCAGGTGGCCGTGGCGAAAAACGCGTTGGCCGATGCCCAGGCGACCGCGCCGATCGCCGGAATTGTCGCCAGACAGCATGCCCGGACCGGCGAAAAGGTCACCATCGATGCTGCGCTGTACACGCTGGTCAATCTGCGGCAGATGGAGTTACAGGCCATGGTGCCGGCCTCCGACATCGGCGCAGTCCAGCTCGGCGCTGCGGTCCGGTTTACCGTCGACGGGTTCGAGGGCAAGACCTTTACCGGCCGTGTCGAGCGCATCAATCCGACCGCCGAGCCGGGATCGCGCACTGTCACCGTCTATATCACCGTTCCGAATCCCGACCTGTTGTTGCGCGGCGGGAGCTTCGCGTCAGGATCGCTGGATTTGGTGGCCAGCGCACCGCGGCCGACTCTGCCGCTGGCCGCCATTCGCAGTGAAAACGGGCAGAACTTTGTTTGGCTGATTCAGGACGGCAAGCTCGCCCGGCGTCCCGTCGTGCTGGGACGCCGCGATGAACAGGCCGGCCTGGTACAGCTGGCCGAAGCGCTGCCTGCAGCGCCAGTCGTGGCCGCCAGGGTGGACGGGCTGCGCGAGGGCAATCCGGCCGTGCTCAAGATCGCGACAGTTGCCTCCCAGACCCCGGCTGCGACGCCGGCGAAGGAATAGCCATGTGGATCACCAAGGTCTCGATCAACAACCCGGTCTTCGCCACGATGGTGATGGTAGCGCTTCTGGTACTGGGTGTCGCATCCTACAACCGGCTGGCGGTGGAACAGATGCCGGATATCGAGTTCCCGGTAGCCGTGGTGTTCGTATCCTACCCGGGCGCGTCACCGGAGGCGGTGGAAACGGATCTCACCAAACCGATCGAGGATGCGGTCAATCCGATTGGCGGCGTGCGGCAGATCACTTCGCGTTCACGCGAAGGTTCCAGTGTAGTGATCATCGAGTTCGAACTGAAAACCGACGTCAATGTGGCGATCCAGGAGGTGCGCGACCGCATGGGGCGCATTCGCATCGGCTTTCCCAAGGACGCCAAAGAGCCCTACATTTCCAAGGCCGACACGGATAACGAGCAGCCTATTTTCAATCTCGCGGTGACGTCGGAAGCGCGCGGATTGCGGGAACTGACCACGTTGTCCGAGCAGGTAATCCGGAAGCGCCTGGAAAACGTGCGGGGCGTCGGTTCGATCGAACTCTCCGGCGGCACCAAACGCCAGATCCAGATTCTGCTGGACCCTGCGGCAATGACCGCGCTGGGCGTGGGTGTCGAGCAGGTCATTGCCGCCCTGCGCAATGAGAATCTTGACATGCCGGCCGGCTCCATTACGCGCGGCAGCGAGGAAAAGCTGGTGCGCGTCGAGGGCCGCATCAAGGATCCGCTCGCTTTCGGCAAGATCATTGTGGCTCGTCGTGGCGTTGGCGGCGGTACCGGCAGCGGCACCAGCGCCAGTTCGCCGGTAACCCTGAATCAGGTCGCGCGGGTAATCGATGGCGAGGCCGACGTGCAAAGCGCGGCCCGCAATGGCGGCGCGCAAGGCATGGATCCCAATACCAAGGCCATCGACGTCTCGCAGGAAGACAATTCGATTTCGCGCCTGGACGGCCGGCGCGCGATCACGCTGGAAGTGGTCAAGATCCGCGGCGCCAACACGGTCGACGTGGGCAACGGATTGCGCAATGCAGTCACCGAACTGGCCAAGCAGCTGCCGGCCGACATCAAGCTGACGATCATGAGCGACCGCAGCGAATGGGTGAAGCGCTCGGTCGACGATACGCAGAAAAC
>PLYG01000495.1 GCA_003153335.1 Betaproteobacteria bacterium
CAATCGAATCAGGGATGCCAGGTTTTCCACTACGAAGTTCCCATATCCGTCGCCAGCGGAATACCGATGGCTGCCGCCACTGCCGGAATGATAAGTACGCCATTCGGTTCCACAAGCTAGTCGCCGAGCGTGCAAGGTCTAGGTTCCAAAAGCGTACCTGCCTTCGCGAAACAGCTTCAAACACGCGTCGGCGACCGCCGGGTCATATTTGATACCACGGCCACGCTCGATTTCCTGCAACGCAACGTCGATTCCCAAGGTAGGCCGATAGGGCCGGTGCGACGCCATTGCTTCGACCACGTCCGCCACTGCCATGATTCTGGACTCCAACAGAATGTCCTCGCCTTTGAGCCCCCGCGGGTACCCAGAGCCATCGAATCGCTCATGGTGTTGCCAAACAATGGTTGCGATAGGCCAGGGGAACTCAATATCCTTCAGAATCTCGTACCCCGCTTGGGCATGACCCTGAATCAGCATGAACTCGATCGGCGTAAGCTTCCCCGGCTTGGCAAGAATTTCAGCGGGAACGCTGATTTTTCCGAGGTCGTGGACGACACCGGCGAGGTGCAACCCGTGAATCTGCTCCTCGGACAGACCCATTTCCCTCGCAAGCGCCATAGCCAGCTCTGCCACGCGTTTCTGATGACCCGAGGTATACGGGTCGCGCATCTCCACGGTCGCGGCGATAGCCTGAATGCTGTCCTCGAGACTCTTACGCAGAATTACCTCGTGGTGTTCATGTGCATGCACAACACGGTCGCGCTCCTCCCGCGTTCGCAAGGTGGTAATTCCATAGGAAATGTCCTCCGCAAGTTCCTGTAACAGCAGGACTTCTGCATCATCAAACGCGTCGGCCTCCGATGCGTGAATACTCATGGCGCCGATAACTTTTTTGCCATCGAGCAATGGCAACGCGAGGTTGGAAGCATAGCGTGGCGTTGCCACCAACTCTTTCACCGATGCAAACGCGGGGTCGTCTCGAACATCCCGGGTAATTTCCGCTTTGCCGCTTCGAACGGCTCTGGCAATGGGTCTCTGGTCTTGCTCGTTATCGGCCCATCTATGCTTCACCGCCGCAAGATACTCGCCCTCCACACCAGCCCAGGCCGTCGGCACGATCGTTTTTTCCTGATCATTCCGTGGGTAACCCACCCATGCCATCGGATATCCTCCCTTGTCCACGATGACGCGGCACACCTCATGAAGAAGTTCGGACTCGCTGGTCGCGCGCACCAGCGCTTCGGTGCCCGCTGACAGTGTCGTGAGTGCCCGGTTGGCGCGTTGCAGGGCCACTACATCCAGCTTGCGCTGCGTAATGTCCGCGAGCACACCGACGCTGCGCACCGGCTTGCCGGCCTCATCGCAAATGATATTGCTGTGTGATTCCACCCAATGGACCGAACCGTCCGGCCACAACACTCTGAACTCCAGGCGTGACCCCCGCGTGGTCTCCAGGTCCCGCTTCATCCCATTCGCCAATGCCGTACGGTCGTCCGGGTGTATGGCTTCCATTAGCGCCGTGAAGTTGCGGGGCCCTGCTCCCCTGGGCAATCCGAATATTGGCCCTAACTCCTCCGATACGGAGTGCACGTCGGCCTTCATGCTCATGCTCCACGCCCCCATATGCGCGGCGCCCATCGCCAGCCGCAATCGCTCCTCGCCCTCCCTTAACTTGTCACCAGCATTCTTCCAAGTGGTGATGTCCCGCAGGGAAATCGCGATGCCGTCGCCCACAGGCACAACCTGTTGCCGGAACCACCGTCTCCCCTTTTGGGGTACGTCGTACGGAAATTCGTCTTCAAAACGGGTCCCTGTGGTCACAACATGTGCGTATTTGTCGAAGGACGAGGCTGTTTTGAAGAGGGGTAGGAGCCCTAGGTATGTCTTGCCGATGGCGTCGTCCCGTGTGATTCCAAGTTGCTGCGCGGCACGAGCGTTCATTTCCATGATTTCAAGGTCAACGATATTGCCTGTGTTATCTCGTACGCTCTTGAAGACAAAGAGGGCATCCGGACTCGCTTCGGCAGCGGCACGGAATCGTTCGTCAACGGTTTGCAGTGACACTTCCAGCTGCGTGCGCGCCGCGCGCGAGCGGACCGCCGCTATCCCGGACGAAAGCGCTGCCGCCACTTCGGTGAGTAGCACGGCCTCCTGCTCACCAAAGGACTGGGACTCTGTCGCCTGAATCGAGAGCGCACCGATGACCGCGTCATCCACTTTGAGCGGAAGGGACATTACCGCGTCGTACTCAAGACGCAGCGCGTCTTCGCGCCAGGGCGCAGCGTCAGGGTTTGTCTGATAGTCGTTCATAATCACCACGGTGCCACGGCGAATCGCGGTACCGGCCGCGCCGCGACCGCGTGCGGTATCCGCCCAGGTAATCCCCAGGCTGGCAACAAACTGAGCGTCCAAGCCCCACCATGCCACCGGCTCGACGGTCTTGTTCTTGTCGGACTTGGCGAAGCCCACCCACGCGCTCCGATAACCGCCGGCCTCAACAAGGGCCCGGCACATGTATTCAATCAGGGACTTTTCATCGCGTGGCGTGAGTAGCGCCTGATTCCACGTCGAGAGCACTTTGACCGCGCGATTGGCGAGGACGATATGTTGGTCCTTGGCCTCGAGCGACGCCGCCATGTCGTCGAACGCTTGTGCAAGCCTCCCCAATTCGCCACCAGCGTGTTCGACCCCGGTACGGGCACTCAAATCGCCCTGGCCCATTCGATGCGCTGCTGCCGAGAGGAGCGAGATGGGGCGCAGGAACAGGCGTTCGCCTCCGGCCCAGATCGCGGCAAATGTCACCAATAGCATGCCCGCTACGGCGAGAACAGTCCAGGCGAAGTCACGCTCCACCTCCGCCGTAACCGTCTTCTTCTCGAATCCGAGCCAAAGCGATATCGGCCCAGCCGCGGTCTCGGCAAAACGCGCCACCCCGTAGACACGCGGCACGCCGTCGAATCCAAGTTCCTCAAACGTACCCTCGCCACCGCGGGCCGCAACGGCCTTGAAGAATGAAGTGCCCGAGGCATCCTTCCCGACCCATCCCTCGGTATCGGGTTGCCTGGCAAGCACCTGTCCCTGAGCGTCGATTAAACCAATCCTGGCACCCTCAGGGTACTTGGCGTTAGCGACCTCTCGTGCGAGTCCGGACAGGTCAAGCGATACCGCATATACCCCAAGCGTGTGCCCGCTGGAGTCACGGACAGCCTCAAAAAACGGAAGGCTCCGTTTGCCGGTTATCGGACTGTCAATCGCTTCCCCGATAACCATGGCTGGCGATGCGAGCGCTTGGTGGAAATAGGGCCGGTCGGCAAGATTGATAGGCCGAGCGGTCGGCGTTGCACTGCAGACCACGCTTCCGTCAGGCCGCGCCACGATAATATTAGCGATTTGCGGCTCGTCCTGGAGTCGCTGTGCAAGTGTGCGCTGGCAATCCTCTGACAAGATAGGCTGGCGCCCGGTCTGCGCCTTAATCAGGGACTTGAGAAACTGCTGCGCGTACTCAATGGCATGGTTCTGCTGGGCCGCAATCAGCATGGCATCATCCAGCAGGTCGTGCCTGATGAATTCCAGACGCATCTGGCGTTCAGCCGTCGCGTGAAACCCCATTGTTCCAACGAAAACCACAAACGCCAGGCCAACCAGCAGCAGAGCTCTGGTTCTTAGACTAAACAAGAAGTTACGCATACCCTCGCCTCGACGATGCACAGGACGGGATCCGCCACGGCCAGCGGCAGTGCGTGGGTCTGCCCGGCAACCGGCAACCGGACCAATCGAATCAGGGATGCCAGGTTTTTCACTACGAAGTTCCCGTATCCGTCGCCTGCGGCATGCCGATGGCCGCCGCCACCGCCGGGATAAGTTCGGTGGCCAGATTGTCCTTGAGCAGGTAGGCGCGCGCCCCGGCTGCGATGGCGCGCTGCACATAGACTTTACCGCTGCGGTACGAAATGACGATGACCTGGATCCCGGGATACAGGATTTTCAACCGGGCGGTCAGCTCGATGCCGTCGGCGTCGGGTAAGCACTTGTCCATCAGCACCAGAATCGGACGGTAGGCGTTGCAGGCTTGGAGCGCGCTCGCGCCGTCTGCCGCCTCCAGAAAATTGCAGTCCGGAAACGCGTCCTGCAACAGCTCGCGCATGGTTCGGCGCAGCAGCGCTTGATCCTCGACAATCAGCACGGTCTTCTGGTCCCGGCTATCGGTTTTGTCCGTCATCGACCTTATCCTTGCAAACCAAGCGTCGCCGCGGCAACTTGTACGGCTTGGGAGAAGCTATAGCAGTAGGCGGCACGGCCGTCTGTAGGGAAAGCATGACAATGTGCCGCCCTTTGGCGAGGCGGAACGAATTGAGGGAAGTTGCTGCGGCCCGGCCCGCTGCGGCCGCGCCCGCTACTCGGACGACGTCAGGCCGTGCTCGAGCGCGAACTTGACCAGCGAGGGCAGGTCCCTGACGCCCAGCTTCAACATCAGGCGGCTGCGATAGGTTTCTACCGATTTCGGGGATAGGTGGATCATGCGCGCGATCTCGATGCTCGTGTGGCCTTCGACCACGAGTTGCAGCACTTGCCGCTCTCGTGTGCTCAGGCTGTCGACCGGACTCCGCGCATACGCGGAAGCGGGGTCGGGCACGGATTCGGCAAGGGCCGGGCTCAGATACCGCCTTCCTTGGTGGACCGTCCGCACCGCGGTGATCACCTCCTCGACCGCCACTTCCTTCAGCAAGTAGCCAGAGGCGCCTGCTTCGAACGCGCGGTACACATATTCGGCCGTCGCGTGCATCGAAAGCATCACTATGCGTACCGTCGGGCATTTCAGGTGGATCACCCGCGCCGCTTCGATGCCGTTCAGGTCGGGCATGGCGATGTCCATGAGCACGACGCCGGGATTAAGCTGCAGTACCTGCCGTTCCGCTTCGCGTCCGGTGCGCACCTCGCCGACGACCTCGATGTCGGTTGTAGTGGCGAGCAGCGCGCGCAAGCCTGCGCGCATCAGTGTATGGTCATCGGCAAGCAGCACCCGGATCGTCATATCGCCGCGCACTCCGCTTCGAGTACGATCCGGGTGCCGGCCCCGGGGGCCGATTCCAGGCGGAATGCGATGCCTACCGCCTCCGCGCGCTCGCGCATGGTGATCAGGCCCCAGTGTTGTTTGTCCGGCAGCGTTTCGTTCGCATCAAAGCCGATACCGTCATCCGTAATATCCAGCACGACCCGGCCAGGAACGGCATAGAGGCTGATTTCCACATTTTTCGCCTGCGCGTGCTTGGCGATATTATTGAGCGCCTCCTGGCTGATGCGAAACATTGCCGTCTCCACGATGGACAGCAGGCGCGGCTGCAGGTCGGCCCCGCTGAGCTCTGCTGCAATCCCGCTGCGCTGGGCAAACTCCGCCACGAGCTGTCGCAGCGCGGCAAGTAATCCATAATCGTCCAGCACCGGCGGCCTGAGTTCGGCCATCACGTCGCGCACATTCGCGACCATGGATTTGAGCAGGCCCTGCATGTCCTGCAACTGCCTGTGGACCGCGCGCAGCGACTCCGGCGAGAGCTTGGCGCCAAGCGACCCCAGGATCAGGCCGAGCGTGGACAGCTCTTGCCCGATGCGGTCGTGCAGCTCGCGTGAAATCGCATGCCGCTCAGTCTCCTCCACGGTCCGCAATCGATGCGACAGTTCGCGCAGCCGGTTGGCGTAGCCGCGCAGCGCTTCCTCTCTGCGCTTGAGTTCGGTCATATCGCGCACCGTATAGGAATGCGCGATGGTATTACCCTGCTCGTCCTTCACCGGTGAAAACGTGACTTGGGTCGGGATGCGCGCGCCGTCCTTGCGCAGGTGAATGGTTTCGACCGGACTCAAGGACTCGCCGCGCGCCGCACCCTCGACGAACCTGCGCAGCGTACCCGCGCGCTCGGGCGGCACGATCAGGTCGATCGGCTGCCCGACCGCCTCCTGCGCAGACCAGCCGAACAGCCGCTCGGCGGCGGCGTTCCAGGAAAGGATGGTGCGGTCGAGCCCGCGGATCAGGATCGCGTCGTTGCTCGATTCGACAATCGCCGCCAGTTGCGCGCGTTCAACGTCGGCACGTTTGCGTTCGCTGATGTCGCGGAACACGATCGATACACCGATCATTTTTCCGCTTGAATCCTTGATTGGAGACGCCGCTATTGAGACGTCAATGCGCCTGCCGCCCTTGCCAAGACGCACCGCATCGTAGGTCGGCATGGAAAGACCGCCTTTGAGTAGCGCCTCTACTTGCGCCCCCCGAGCTCCTTGATCGGCTGGAATGATCAGGGAAACATCCCGGCCGACGACTTCCACGGCGGTGTACGCGAACAGCCGTTCCGCGGCAGGATTCCAGGTGAGTATTGCGCGGTCGAAGCCGCGGCTGACAATGGCGTCGTTGCTCGATTCTACAATCGCCGCCAGTTGCGCGTTGATCCGCTCGGACCGTCTGCGCTCGATCAGGCGAGCGAGCTGGGCTGCGATCGTTTCTGAAGCCACAATCAGACTTGGTTCGACCGGACGCGAGGTGTCCGCAAAGAATTCAAGAAAAGCGACAACCTCACCCTGCACAACCACGGGAAACGCAAACGCAGCGCGCAGCCCATCGGCAAGCGCGGCTGCCTTGCGAAGGAACCCATGCGCCTCGTTCACG
The DNA here is from genome assembly GCA_003153335.1 of Betaproteobacteria bacterium. Lineage (GTDB taxonomy): Bacteria > Pseudomonadota > Gammaproteobacteria > Burkholderiales > Casimicrobiaceae > PALSA-1005. Next base: position 6,656 of record PLYG01000495.1, read on the forward strand.
TCAGTAATCCACGCTGGTCTTTTCTCGCGCACCACGCCGCCCACGAATGCCCCTGCCAAGGGAAACTCGCGAATATTCTGGGAAGTGCGGATGAATTCCTCGTGGCGGGCAAGATCAGTCGCGTGCCAGACTGACACACCCGAATGTTCTAAGTCGCCGCCCAGCTCGTGGGTCATTGCGACGCGTCCAAGCGTCCAATTGCCGAATTCACAGAGGCGCGTTAAACAGACCCTCATCGCTTCCTCCGGCGCCACCGCCTCATTGGCGGTACGTGCCAAAGATTCCAGCAGTTGCGCAAGCGCCGTCTCGCGCTCCAACTCGTACTCCGTACGCTTGCGCTCGGTGATGTCTAGCGATGCCCCCGTTACCCCAACCAATTGCCCTTTCGCATCTCTTTGCGGCTCCACAACGAGATCAAAATAATGCTTTTTTTTCAGTTGTGTAACCGAAACTTCGGCACGCGCACTGACTCCGGTTTCTAGAACTCTGCGCTTGACATCGATAATCTGCGGCGCGTCCTCCGGCGGCAAAAGTTCGGAATCCCTCTTGCCTACTACGTCCTCCGGCGTATACCCCAACTGCGGGGAGTACATCCATGTATAACGAAGATCCAGATCTTGATGAAATAAGGCCATGTCCACGCTCTTAAGCGCTACGCACAGGCTTCTTTCATTCGAACGCAATGCCTCCTGTGCCCGTTCGCGCTCGGTGACATCCAGCAGAGCGAACAGCAGTCCTTCCACGTCGCCGCCTTCGCTCGTCAGCGGATGCAAAGTCCAGTCCCAGCAGGTCACGCCCCATTCAGGATGGTCGGGGAATTCAAACGGATTTGCGTAGATCGTAAATGGCTCCCCGGTAGCTACCACTTGGCGAAAGATGGTTTCGACCTTTTCACCCGGATACAGCTCGAAATGATTCTTGCCCGGAAAAAACTCGGGCGGATGACCGCACGCGTCGGCATAGGCTTTATTCACCCGGACAAAATTGAAATCCCGGTCCAGATAAACCAGGCAAAAATGCGTCGTCGCGAAAATGCGATCGAGGAGCTCGTAGTTCTCCCGCAATGCTTTCTCGGTCTCAAGTGGCCAAGTAATGTCGCGCAGGATCACGGTGAATAATTTATTGCGCGGCGTTCCCGCCTGCGAGATCGTGGCCTCGATCGGGAATTCCTCGCCGTTGGCGCGCAACCCGTAGATCAGGCCGTAACGCCCCACCCCGCGGCTGGTCTGCCCGGTTGCCGCGAAATTGCGGATGCGTTCGTCGTGCTGCGCGCGGAAGCGTTCGGGAAGCAGTGCGCTGAGCGGCTGGCCGTTCATCTCTTCCCTGGAACGGCCGAACATT
>PLYG01000123.1 GCA_003153335.1 Betaproteobacteria bacterium
CATCGAGGAACTGCCGCGCAACGCCCGCATGGCCATCGTCACCTTCGCCGGCACGGCATCCGTGGTGCAGACGCCCACCGAAAACCGCGACGACCTGACCGCCGCGATCAATCGCTTCCAGCTCCAGCGCGCCACCGCCACGGGCAGCGGCCTGCTTGTCTCGTTGGCGCAACTGCTGCCCGAGGCCGGCATCGATCTGGAATCCGCGGTATTCGACAGCGCCTTTTCGCGTTACGGCGGCGGCGCCGCCTCGCTCGACCGTCCGCGCAAGGCGGAGAAGGCGGCAACGAAGGACTTCACACCGGTGCCGCCCGGCTCGTATACCTCCGGCGCGATCATCCTGCTCAGCGACGGGCGGCGAACGACGGGTCCCGATCCCATCGAGGCGGCGAAGCTCGCCGCCGATCGCGGCGTTCGCGTCTACACTGTGGGCTTCGGCACCAAGGAAGGAGGAATGATAGGCGACGACCAGTGGTCGTTCTATGTGCGCCTGGACGAAGAGACCCTGAAGGCCGTCGCCACCATCACCGGCGCCGAGTATTTCTATGCGGGCACGGCCGCCGATCTGCGCAAGGTCTATCAGAACCTCACGTTGAAATTCGGACTGGAACGCAAAGAAACTGAAATCAGCGCGCTGTTCAGCGCCGCGGCGGCGGCGCTGGTGGTGATCGCTGCGGTCTTGTCCCTGCTCTGGTTTCATCGCAGGGCCTGACGGCGGCGAAAGGACCGACAGCGTGCGGGACCCCCGTGAATCCAGAGGGCAAATCCGCCCTTGGGATGATCCCAGGCATCGTCTAACCCTGATTTGACCCTGGTCAATACGCGGCACCAAGGGACTGGTAGATTTCTTGGAAAGGCTGATTCCCGAACGAGGCACTGGCCGGATCGCCGAGCGCGAATTTCATTCTGGAGAAATGCGATGAGCTACAAGAGCATGATAGTGCACCTGGACAATGATCGTCGTTGCGCGGAGCGAATCGATATCGCCGCAAGACTCGCACTCGACTTCGACGCCCACCTGACGGGGCTGTACCTGCTGCGGCAGCCTGAAGTTCCAAGCTATGTGCGTGCTGAAATTGGCACCGAGTTTCTCGAGGGCCGGCTCCGGGAGTGGCATCTGAGGCAGATCGAGCTCATGACCGCGCAGTTTGGCGAGAGGGCGGCCCAAGCCGGGGTGAACGGAGCCGAGTTTCGCTGCGACGACAGTTGGCCGACGGAGGCGATCGCCCTGCAAGCGCGCTATGCCGATTTGCTGATATTGGGTCAAACCGATCGGGGCGACGACAAGGCCCTGATGGAACCCGGCTTCCAAGGGCAGACCGTGCTGTCGAGCGGGCGGCCGGTGCTCCTCATTCCCAGCGCGGGAAAGTTTCCGACTATCGGCAAACGTGTCCTGGTCGCATGGGACGCGGGCCGCGAAGCGGCCAGGGCGGTTACCGACGCCCTGCCCTTCCTGGAGCGCGCGGCCAAGGTCACGATACTGGCGGTCAATCCCGACAGGAACGTAGCGCATGGCGAACAACCCGGCGCGGACATTGCATTGTTTCTGGCGCGCCATGGGGTCCGCGTCGAGGCTGCGGAGAGTCACTCCGGAGAAGTCGACGTCGGTGCCTGGCTACTGTCGCGGGCGTTCGACCTGGAGGCGGACCTCATCGTGATGGGCGGCTATGCTCATTCGCGCATGCGCGAGCTGGCGTTCGGCGGTGTGACGCGCACCTTGCTGGGCGAAATGACGGTACCGGTGCTGATGTCGCATTGATCGCGAACCAGCAGGAGTCGGCGCGAGCCGGCATTGGGTCAGCGCAGCGGGTTCTATCTTGTCAGCAGCACAGCGGCACCGGTGATGCGGCCGTCGCGCAGCCGCGTCAATGCCTCGTTTGCCTGCTCCAGCGCAAAGGTCTCGACCGTGGTCGTTACGGGTATCGTAGGAGCAAGTGCCAGGAACTCCTCCCCGTCCTGGCGCGTCAGGTTGGCAACCGAGACGATCTGGCGTTCGCCCCACAGGATCTCGTAAGGAAAGGCCGGGATAGTGCTCATGTGAATCCCGGCGCATACCACGATGCCGCCCTTGACCACCGCGCGCAGTGCAGCGGGCACCAGGGCGCCGACCGGCGCAAACAGTATCGCCGCATCGAGCGGCGCGGGCGGCGACTGCGTTGAATCGCCGGCCCATACTGCCCCCAGCGCCAGCGCCAATGCCTGTGCCGCGGCGTCGCCGGGGCGCGTCAGGGCATAGATCTCTCGTCCCTGGTGGCGGGCAACCTGCGCGACGATGTGGGCCGCTGCGCCGAAACCGTAGATGCCCAGCCGTCGCGCCGCGCCGGTCTTAAGTAACGCCCTGTAACCGATAAGGCCGGCGCAAAGCAACGGCGCCGCCTCGGCATCGCCATATGCCCCGGGGAGTGCAAAGCAGTAGCGGCTGTCGGCAAGCGCGTAGTCGGCATAGCCGCCATCGATGTGATAGCCGGTAAAACGCGCCGCATCGCACAAGTTTTCACGGCCGCTCAGACAATAGGGGCATGTCCCGCAGGTCCAGCCCAGCCACGGCACGCCGACGCGCTTGCCGGGGGCGAATTGCTCCGCCCCCGGTCCAGCCTCTGCGACCGTGCCGACGATCTCGTGGCCGGGAACTATCGGGTGGTCCAGATGCGGCAACTCGCCATCGACTATGTGCAGGTCGGTGCGGCATACGCCGCAGGCGCTGACGCGCACCAGGACTTGACCGGGCGCGGGCCGGCCGGGATCGCGGTGAACGAGTTGCAGCGGCTTTCCCGCTTCGGCGAGTTGCATCGAACGCATGAGGCGATAACCCCCGAAGAAAGAAAACGCAGCATCGGCGCAGCGCGTGATCAAGTCAAGTCCCCACGCCAGCCACCCCGACTACCCTTTAAACGGGCCGCCGGCGCTGCTGCCAAGGTCCGCGCGCAGCTTGCACTGCATGGGTGCCCGAGGGCAAGTGTGCCGCTTCCCCGTTACGCCGCAAGCAACGACGTGAACCGCTCGAGATCGATATTCCCGCCGCTGATGACAATCCCCACACGCTTTCCCCTGAGCTCGGATTTCAGCTTGCGTGCCGCCGCGAACCCGAGGCAGCCGGTGGGTTCGGCCACGATTTTCATCCGTGCGGCAAAGAAGCGCATGCTGTCGACCAACTCATCGTCGGTGGCGGTGAAAATGTCGTCTACATCGCGCTTGATGATCGCGAACGTATAGGCGCCGAGATGCTGCGTCTGCGCGCCGTCGGCGATGGTGCGCGGGGTGTCGATGTGCACCAGGGCGCCGGAACGAAACGACTGTTGGCCATCGTTGCCGGCCTCGGGCTCGACGCCGTAGAGCCGGCACCGGGACGACAGCGCGCGCCCGGAAAGCGCGGAACCGGACAGCAGGCCGCCGCCGCCCAGCGGAACGAACAGCGCATCGAGATCGCCGACCTCGTCGAACAATTCCCTGGCAGCGGTGCCCTGCCCCGAGATCACATCGGGATGGTCGTACGGCGGAATGAGGGTCATACCCTTTTCCTCCGCCAGCTTTTTCCCGATGGCTTCACGATCCTCGTTGTAACGGTCATAGACGACGACATTCCCGCCATAGCCTTTGGTCGCGGCAGCCTTGGCGGCCGGCGCGTCATGGGGCATGAGAATTGTCGCCGGCAAGCCGAGAATGCGGGCCGAGAGCGCGATCGCCTGCGCGTGGTTGCCGGAAGAAAAGGTCACGACACCGGCGCGACGCTGGCGATCATCGAAGCGGGACAGCGCGTTGAACGCACCACGGAATTTGAAAGCGCCCATGCGCTGGAAGTTTTCGCACTTGAAGAACACTTCCGCGCCGAGTTCATCATTCACCGTGCGCGAGGTCATCACCGGCGTGCGGTGGGCGTGGCCCTCGATGCGCTTTGCCGCGGCGACGACATCGTCGAAGGTTGGGAGAATCAGCATGGGCTTATCTTTCCGGACGATTGATCGGACAACGCAGATACCCGGCCGGCAGACGTCGCTCGCGCATCCAACACATTCACCCTCGCCCCGCTTGCGGGGAGAGGTGGATCTGGGCAGGTTGACCGCAGTATGCGATCTCGGAAACAAAAACGCCACCGCGAACGGTGGCGTTTCTCGTTGCGGCGGATTTTAGAATCAGACGCGCCGCTTGTACTCACCGGTGCGGGTGTCGATCTCGACCTTGTCGCCGCTGTCACAGAACAGCGGCACGGACAGCACAAAACCGGTCGCGGTATGAGCCGGCTTCAACACCTTGCCCGACGTGTCGCCGCGAACGGCCGGGTCGGTCTGGATTTCGCGCACGACGGTGTTGGGCAGTTGCACCGAAATCGGCTTGCCCTGATACAGCACCATGTCGCACTGCATCCCGTCTTCCAGGAAGTGGATGGCGTCGCCCAGGTTGTCTTTTTCGACTTCGACCTGGTTGAACTCGCTGTCCATGAACACGTACATCGGATCGGCGAAGTATGAAAACGAGACTTCACGCCGGTCGAGCATGATGTCCTCGAATTTTTCGTCGGCCTTGTAAATGGTCTCGGAATTAGTGCCCGTAAGCAGGTTCTTGAGCTTCATTTTGACGACCGAGGCATTGCGGCCGGACTTGCTGAAGTCCGCCTTCTGCACGACCATCGGATCCTTGCCGATCATGATCACGTTGCCGGCGCGGACATCTTGCGCGATTTTCATGTTGCGTCCTGAAGAGTAAATGTCGGAAAACCCGGCATTATAGCCGGTTTTCGACGGCTTCCGCCAGTGCGCTGACCAAATCGCGCTGGGCGGCGAGCGTGGCGGCCCACTCCTCCGCATCGTCCGTCCAGTCGGCGAGCGTTGCTTGCGCCGTGGCCCATACGGCAGCGGGATCGCCACTGCCGTTCCAGGCATCGAACAACGCGCGTACCGCCGCAGCGGCGCTGCCGCTTAAGCCCGCGCAGTACCGTTCGAGAAACGCGCGCAACTTGGGGACATGCGCATCGTCCTGCTGCGGATAAAGGTGCCAGACCAGCGGCCTGCCTGCCCATTGCGCCCGCACGAACGAATCCTCGCCGCGGACAAAGTTCAAGTCGCATGCCCAGAGCAACGGATCGTAGTCAACCTGCCGCCGGAACGGGATAACCGCAAGCTGCAGCTTTCCGCGGGAAACCCTGGCGCCAACAGCGGGGCAACTGCCGAAAAATCCGGCGCTCTCGTTCACCAGCACACCTTCGGGAACCGCACAGGTAACGGGCCGGTCGCCGCCCGCCCAAGCCGAGAACAGGCCAGGGGCAGCCAGATTGGCATACGCGAACAATGAGACGCGCAACTCCCCCGCTACCGGCGGTTGCAACCCGACCGAGCGCCACAGCGCGTATTGCGCAGCGCGATCCTGCCGGAACGCATCGCGCCGGGCCACCAGGTCCCGCTCGCGCAGCAGTCCACCCGTGCGCGGCGTGAATCCGGGAAAGAAAAAGTACTTGGTCAGCGGCAGTCGCGGATGCGGCGAGGGCAAAAGGTGGCAGCCGTCGACCCACGCTTCCGCGCTCAGATACTCAAGATTGATCCAAACGGGTTTAGGCGAACGCGCGGCCATCGCCACGGCGAACGAGTCCGGTGTCTTGCAGGCAAACGCTTCGATGACCACATCGTGCGGTCTTTGCGGCGACAGCGGTTCGGTCCAGCGCCGGATGTCCACGCCCGCGCAGCGCTGCTCGTCCAGTCCGGGGACGACCTCCGGCCATATCCGAACCAGCGCTGTCACGTCGTCCACCCACAGCCGCACCGTATCGCCGCGCTCGGCAGCCAATTGGCGGGCCAGCCGCCAACACACGCCGATGTCGCCATAGTTGTCGACGACCCTGCAAAAGATATCCCACGAATCGATGTGGCGCATCATCGCGCCTTGTTTCGTTCCTCATCCTGCAACTGGCGCCACATCAGCTTGCCCGCGCCCGACTTGGGCAGGCTGTCGCGAAACTCGACGATCTGCGGGACCTTGTACGCGGCCATGTTGGCCTTGCACCAGCCGATGATGTCGGCCTCCTGCACATTGCCCTTGCTGGCAGCTTTGAGAACCACGAACGCCTTGACCGTCTCGCCGCGATACGCATCGTTCACGCCGATCACGCACGCCTCCTGGATGTCCGGATGCGCGTACATCATGTTTTCGACTTCCGCGGGCCACACCTTGAACCCCGACGCGTTGATCATCCGCTTGACCCGGTCGACGATGAAAAAATAGCCGTCGGGGTCGACATCACCCAGGTCGCCGCTGCGCAGGAACCGCTTGCCGTCGATGTCGACCAGAGCCGCGCTGGTCGCCTCGGGTTGGTTCCAGTAGCCCTGAAACACTTGCGGGCCGTGAATCAGGATTTCGCCGACCTCGCCCGTGTCGAGTTCGCGCGTGCCGCCGATTGCGACTACCCGCGATTCGGTGTTGCAAATGGGAATGCCCAGGCATTGCCGCTTGGCGCGCAGCGGCGGGTTGATGTGCGAGGGCGCGATAGTTTCTGACAAGCCATAGCCTTCAATGTAGGTCAGGCCGAAGCGATCGAACAGCGCCTTGGCCACCGCCTCGGGCATCGCCGCACCGCCGCCGGTGATCCGCATCAGGCTGGTGAGATCGTATTTCTCCAGATCCGGATTGGCAAGCAAATCAACGATCATGGTCGAGATCGCGGTCCAGGTCGAGACTTTGTAGCGCTCGATCAGTTGCGCTGCCATCGTCCGGTCCCAGCGCGGCAGGATCACGCTGGTGGCCCCGGCGTAGATCGGCGAGTTCATGCTGCTTTGCATGCCGGTGACGTGAAAAAAGGGCAGCGTCGCCAGCGCGATCATTTCCGGATGCACGCCCGACCAGATGCATCCAGTCACCAGCGTATGCATCACCGACCGGTGGGTGTGCACGCAGCCCTTCGGGTATCCGGTGGTGCCCGAGGTATAGGGAAAGACGGACCAGTCATCGGGCCCCGCCGTATGTTCTCCCGGCACCTCATCGGCGGCGATCATATCGCGCCACGCGTGCAGGCCATGCCCGTCGAGTGCCGCGGGCGCCGCCCGCACGAACTCCGGCACCGGCAGATCGGTTGCCGCACGCAAGTAGTCCGAATACGTCGCGACCACCGCATGGCGAAACGCATGCTGGCCGAGCCAGGGCCGCAGATACGGCAGCAGTTCCTGCGCGACAATCGCCGCGACCGCGCCACTGTCCTTCACAAAGTGTTCAACTTCCATGCCCTTGCTCATCGCATTGACCGGCACGACAACCGCGTCGGACCGCAGGATCGCGTAATAGGCGATGACCCACTGCGGGCAATTCTGGCTGTAGAGCAGGACCCGGTCCCCCTTTCTGACCCCGCACGCCTGCTGCAAATAGCCGGCCAGCGCATCGGCGTCGCGCTGCAGGTCGCGGTAACTGATGGCCGTATCGTAGAAAACGACGGCCGGCTTAGTCGGATAACGCGCGGCCGATATCGCCAGATTGACGTAGAGGCTGGTCGCCGGGATGGTGATGTCGTGCGGCAGGCCGCGCGGCCAGTGAGCATAGTGACGGGTAGACATGATTCTCCTGTGACCTTTTGTGCCTGTCAGCCATCGCGGCTGATTCGGGACCGCGCGCCGTCTTGACGGTTGTCAACGACAGCAAACCTGCATGCTTCGCTGCCGGCCATGCGTGGTTGTTGTTGGATTTATCGCCGCCGCCCGTTATCATAGAGGAAATCGTCCTTCAGGAACCTCCCATGCCCGCCTCCTATGCCAACAACGGCAATGTTGCCGTCATCACGCTCGACAACCCCCCGGTCAACGGCTTGGGTCTCGCGTTGCGCACCGCGATCATCGAGGGTCTCAACGCCGCCCAGGACGATCCCGAAGTCGCCGCCATTGTCCTCATCGGCGCCGGCCGCGCGTTCTCCGGTGGCGCCGATATTCGCGAGTTCAATTCGCCCAAGGCCTTTGCCGAGCCCACGCTGCATACGGTGATCCGCACGATCGAGGCGTCTACCAAGCCGGTGATCGCCGCGATACACGCGGTGGCGATGGGTGGCGGACTGGAACTGGCGCTGGCCTGCCACTTCCGCGTCGCCGTGGCCGGCGCGCAAATCGCCTTGCCCGAAGTCAAGCTGGGCATCCTGCCGGGCGCCGGCGGCACGCAGCGTTTGCCGCGCGTCGTCGGGCTGGAAACCGCGCTGAACATGATCGTCTCGGGAACGCCCGTCATGTCCGAAAAGCTGGCAAAAACGGCGCTGTTCGACCAGATCATCGAGGGCGACCTGCTGGCAGGCGCGCTGGGCTTTGCCAAGACCGTGCTCGATGAAAAGCGGCCGCTGAAACTGGTGCGCAATCTCAAGGTCGAGCATCCGAACGCGGAAGGTTTTCTGCAATTTGCCGCCAACACGGTCGCGGCGATAGCGCGCAACTACCCGGCCCCGCCAGCCTGCGTCGAAGCACTCAAGGCGGCCGCGACGCTGCCGTTCGAGCAGGGCCTGAAAAAGGAGCGCGACCTTTTTCTGATGCTGGTGCAGACGCCGGAATCGAAAGCACTGCGCCACGCATTCTTTGCCGAGCGCGCCGCGTCCAAGATTCCGGATGTGCCGGAGGACACGCCGGTCCGCGCGATCAAGTCGGCGGCCGTCATCGGCGCCGGGACCATGGGCGGCGGCATCGCGATGAACTTTGCCAACGCCGGCATTCCGGTCACCGTGCTGGAAATGAAGCAGGAGGCGCTGGACAAGGGCTTGGGCGTCATCCGGAAGAACTACGAGAATTCAGCCAAGAAAGGGCGACTGACGCCGGAAAAGATGCAGCAGCGGATCGACCTGATCAAGGGCACGCTCGACTATGCCGACATCGGCAGCGCCGACATCGTGATCGAGGCGGTGTTCGAGGACATGGGCGTCAAGGAGCAGGTGTTCAAAAAGCTGGACGAGGTGATGAAGCAAAGCGCGATCCTCGCGTCCAATACTTCGACGCTGGACGTGAACAAGATCGCTTCGTTCACCAAACGCCCGCAGGACGTGATCGGCACCCATTTTTTCAGCCCGGCGAATGTGATGAAGCTGCTCGAAATAATTCGCGGCAAGGACACGGCCAAGGACGTGCTGGCGACGACGATGAAGCTGTCCAAGACCATCAAGAAGACCGGCGTGGTCTCCGGGGTCTGCGACGGCTTTATCGGCAACCGTATGGTCGAGCAGTATCTGCGCCAAGCGATGTTCCTGGTCGAGGAAGGCGCGCTGCCCTGGGAGGTTGACAAGGCCATGGAAAAATTCGGCTGGGCGATGGGGCCGTTCCGGATGTCGGACCTGGCGGGGCTGGATGTGGGCTGGTATATCCGCAAGCGCCGCTATGTCGAAAAACCGAACATGGTCTATTCGCGCTGGATCGACCGCATCTGCGAAATGGGCCGCTTCGGGCAAAAGACCGGCGCTGGCGTTTACAAATACGAAGCGGGCAAGCGCGATCCCGTACAGGATCCGCTGATCCAGGAACTCGTGGTCAACTACTCGAAGGAAATCGGCGTCGTGCGGCGCAAGATCAGCGACGACGAAATCGTCCATCGCTGCGTCTACGCGCTGGTCAACGAGGGCGCGAAGATTCTGGAAGATGGGATCGCGTTGCGCGCCTCCGACATCGACATCGTGTATCTGACCGGTTACGGCTTTCCGCTGTATCGCGGCGGACCGATGCTGTACGCCGACAGCCAGGGCCTGGTCAATGTCATTGCGACCATGCGCAAGTTCGCGAAGCATCCCCACGGCGATCCAAAGTTCTGGGAGCCGGCGCCGATGCTGGCCACGCTGGCCGCGGAAGGGAAAACGTTCAATCCGTCGTAGGAACGCCTTGACCATAGATTAATGAACGTGCTTCCCGCCCGCGCGGGGATGACAGCAGGTACCAAGACAACCTGCCCTATTTGAAATATTGAAAGGATTATCATGACCGACGCCGTCATCGTCTCCACCGCCCGCACCGGACTCGCCAAGTCGTGGCGCGGCGCCTTCAACATGACCCACGGCGCGACGATGGGCGGACATGCCGTTGCGCATGCGATCGCCCGCGCCAAGATCGACGCGGCCGAAGTCGAGGACGTGATCATGGGTTGCGCGAATCCGGAAGGCGCCACCGGCGCCAATATCGCGCGGCAGATCGCGTTACGCGCCGGCTGCCCGGTGACCACCGCCGGGATGACGGTGAACCGGTTTTGCTCATCCGGCCTGCAGACCATTGCGCTGGCGGCGCAGCGGGTGATCGCCGGCGAGGGCAGCATCTATGCCGCCGGCGGGCTGGAGTCGATCTCCTGCGTGCAAAACGAAGGAAACCGCCATATGATCTTCGAAGGCTGGTTGAAGGAACACAAGCCCGAAGTCTACTGGCCGATGCTACAGACCGCCGAGACGGTCGCCAAGCGCTACAATATTCCGCGCGACAAGCAGGACGAGTACGGCGTGCAGTCGCAGCAACGCGCCACGGCGGCACTGGCCGCCGGCCGGTTCACCGCCGAGATCGCGCCGATGACGACCATCATGGGCGTGGCCGACAAAGCCTCGGGCCAGCTATTCACCAAGGAAGTCACGATTGCGGCCGACGAAGGAATCCGCGCCGATACCACGTATGAAGGCGTGTCCAAGATCAAGCCGGCCGTGCCGGGCGGCGTGATTGCCGCGGGCAATGCCAGCCAGTTTTCCGACGGTGCCGCCGCTTGCATTGTGATGGATGCGAAGACTGCCGAGAAAAAAGGTTTGACACCATTGGGCATTTTTCGCGGCTTTGCCGCGGTCGGTTGCGAGCCCGATGAAATGGGCATCGGCCCGGTGTTCGCCATCCCGAAGCTGCTCGCCAAGGCGGGCCTGAAGGTCGAGGACATCGGCCTGTGGGAGTTGAATGAAGCCTTCGCCGTGCAGGTCATCTACTGCCGCGACAAGCTGGGGATTCCCAACGACCGGTTGAATGTGGACGGCGGCGCGATTGCCGTCGGCCATCCGTATGGGATGTCCGGCGCGCGCTTGACCGGTCACGCGCTGATCGAAGGCAAGCG
>PLYG01000189.1 GCA_003153335.1 Betaproteobacteria bacterium
ACTCGACGTTCCTGCAGCGCGCGTACGATCAGTTGATTCACGACGTGGTGTTGCAAAATCTTCCGGTCCTGTTTGCGATCGATCGCGCGGGGCTGGTCGGCGCCGACGGTCCGACCCACGCCGGCAGTTTCGATCTGACCTATTTGCGCTGTCTGCCCAATGTCGTGGTCATGGCTGCATCAGACGAAGACGAATGCCGGCAAATGCTCTATACGGGCTTTATGCATGACGGCCCGGCTGCTGTGCGCTATCCGCGGGGCACGGGCCCGGGCACTGCGATCGTCAAGGAGATGACCGCGTTGCCGATGGGTAAGGGCGAGGTCCGTCGGCGCGGCCAGGGCGGCAAAGTGGCCATCCTGGCGTTTGGCAGCATGGTGCACCCGGCGCTGGCCGCCGCGGAAGCGCTCGATGCGACGGTCGCGAACATGCGTTTTGTGAAGCCGATCGACGAGGCGCTGATTGCGGAGTTGGCGCGCAGCCATGAGTTTCTTGTCACAGTCGAGGAAAACACGATTCTGGGCGGCGCCGGCGCGGCCGTGGCGGAGGTGCTGTGCGCGCACGGTATTACGATACCGCTGCTGATGCTCGGGCTGCCGGATCGTTTTGTCGACCACGGCGCCCCGGGCCTTTTGCTCAAGCAGTGTGGGCTGGATGCCGAGGGAATTGCCCAGTCCATCCGCAACCGTTTTGGTCTTGGCCTGACCATTACCCACGGCCTGAAAAAGGCCGCGAACTAATCACGCCCCAAATACCCATTTAGGTGCTTGGGGAATAGCCGACTACTTTACTCAACTATTCCCGTAAGCTATAATTGCGACCCAAGGACCAAGCCCTGTCATGAACTTTCCCGATCTCAAGCTGATCCCCGATGTGCAATCCAGCGCGGACACCCGCCAACTGATTGTCGACCGGGTCGGTATTCGCGGTCTCAAGTATCCGATGCAACTGGTCGACCTGACCGGAGAGCCGCAGGGAACGGTGGTCGAGGCCGATCTGTCGGTCGAGCTGGCCGAAGACGTCAAGGGCACTCATATGTCCCGGTTCATCGGGCTGCTGGAGGGGCGCCAAGGCGTCCTCACGCTCAAGGGATTCAATAGCCTGCTTTTCGACATGATGGCGCTGCTCAACGCCAGGGCCGGCACCATCTTATTCCGCTTTCCGTTTTTTGTGCGCAAGGCCGCCCCGGTGTCTGGCGTGAGCAGCCTGATGGATTACCGGGTGGCGCTGACCGGCGTCATCCGCGACGGGCAGGTCGAGACCATCCTGAAAATTGTTGCGCCGGTGACCAGCCTGTGCCCGTGCTCCAAGGAGATTGCGGAATACGGTGCGCACAACCAGCGGTCGCATATCACCATCAGCGTGCGCTGCGCGGAACCGGTGGGAATTACCGAACTGATCCGGATTGCCGAGACCGAAGCCTCGTGCGAACTGTACGGCCTGCTCAAGCGGCCGGACGAAAAATACGTGACTGAGCGCGCTTACGACAATCCCAAGTTCGTCGAGGATCTGGTGCGCGACATCGCCGCCCGCCTCAACGAAGATACGCGCATTGCCGGCTACCAGATCGAGTCCGAAAATTTCGAATCGATCCACAATCACTCCGCCTACGCGATGATCCGGAAGAATTTCGGAGCCGTGTAGCAGTCTGTTGAAAAGCGTAGCGGGGATGGCCAGCAGTAGCTTTTCAACAGACTGCTACCGGACTACCCGGAGTCCATGGCTCCGGGCGCAGCCATACATTCCGGCGATGGTTGACCCCTCGCCGCTTATCCGGGCCACTCGTCCTTCGTTCCTCTCCGATCGTCTTCTGTCGCATCGCGGTCGTCGGTTGCGCCGCGCCCCGGTAGAGTCCGGTCATGCCGCCTGCGACCAACCCTCAACCCCAGGCATCCGGCTCCCGGAACACGCAGGGGCGCGGCCCGGACGGCACCCGGATACCAGCCGGTAGAATATGAATCTTTCAGACGGTACTCGATCGATGCATAATCCGCTTCCTGTGTGGTCGCGCCGCTGGTCTTCCTGGCTTGCGCGTTCCGATACCCAGATGGGCGCAATCGAGCGCGACCAGATGCGCCGGTTTTTGCGCCGCTGGAGCGGCAAGCGCGGCTGGCTGCAGTTCGCGCTGGTGGTCGGCTGGAATACGCTGGTGGCGGTCGCTATCGCGAGCTGGACCGCGAAGCTGTCGTTCCTCGAAGCCATGTCCATCGTGAACCTGTTTGTGTTCTCGCTGGCGGGTGTGGTCTTCGGCGCCTGGTTCGGATTTCGAAAGTACGCGCGCAAGTTTATGCGCACGCTGCTGCTGATGATGGCGTTCGCAATCGGCGGCGCGTTTCTGGGCGCGGGATCCAGCGGCTGGCTGCATGGCGAGAGCATCGCGCAATTCCTGCGCGCGAACTGGGTCCCGGTGCTGGCGGCCGGCGCGATCACCGGCTTCGCCCTCGCGGCCTTGTCGGCGCTGATCGCGCACCTGCGCAACCGGGAATACGTGTCGCTGACCGAGCGTCTGCGGCTGGAGTCGCGACAGGAGCAATTGTCCCGGCAAATGGCGGAGACGCGCCTGCATCTGCTGCAGGCGCAGATCGAGCCGCATTTTCTGTTCAATACCCTGGCCTCGGCGCAGCAGCTGGCCGCGGGCAAGGCGCCCGAGGCGGCGCAATTGCTCGGCCACCTGACGCGTTTTTTGCGCGCGGCGATGCCGCGCTGGCGCGAAGGCGAGGCGACGCTGGGCCAGGAGATCGAGCTGATCGCGGCTTATCTTGCCATCATGCAAACGCGGCTGGGAGCGCGCCTATCCTATAGCGTCGAGATGCAGCCGGACCTAGGCTTGCTGCCGTTTCCATCGGCCATCCTGATGACCCTGGTGGAAAACGCCATCAAGCACGGGATCGAGCCGCTGAAGGAAGGCGGCGAAATCCGGATTGCCGTGGAGCGCGCCGGCGGCCGCCTGGTTGCCGTCGTCGCCGACACCGGCGCCGGTCTTGCCGAGACGGTGGGTGGCGGCGTGGGACTGGACAACATACGCGAACGCCTCAAGGTTCGCTACGGCGATGCCGCCACGCTCAAACTCGCCGCGAATGAACCCCGCGGCTTCATCGCCCACCTGGAGATGCCATGCCCCGAGTGACTGCCCTGATCGCCGACGATGAAGTGCTGATGCGCGCGAATCTGCGCGAGCAGCTTGCCCTGGTGTGGCCGGAGCTGGAAATCGTGGCCGAAGCAGCCGACGGCGACGAAGCCGTCGCACTGTGCGCCCAGCATCGCCCGGACGTCGCATTTCTGGACATCAGGATGCCGGGACGGACCGGGCTCGACGCGGCGCTCGAAATCGGGGATCAGGCGCGCGTTGTATTCGTCACCGCGTACGAGGAGCATGCGCTCGCGGCGTTCGAAGCGGGCGCGGTCGACTATTTGCTAAAGCCCATCGACCAGGAGCGCCTCGCGCAGACCGTCGATCGCATCCGCAGAAATCTGCGCCAGCCGCCGGAGGAACTCGAAGGGCTGCTGGCGGACTTGCGGCGCACCATCAAGCCGGCCGACGCGCGCTACATGCGCTGGATCAAGGCCAGCGTCGGCCGTGAACTGAGGCTGCTCAGCATCGACGACGTGATCTACTTCCAGTCCGACACCAAGTACACGCGGGTCGTGCTGGCGCAGGCCGA
Source organism: Betaproteobacteria bacterium (assembly GCA_003153335.1). Taxonomy (GTDB): domain Bacteria; phylum Pseudomonadota; class Gammaproteobacteria; order Burkholderiales; family Casimicrobiaceae; genus PALSA-1005. The sequence goes on from PLYG01000189.1 coordinate 3,660, forward strand.
GGCGCTGATCCGCACGCCGTTGAAAGAATTGCTGGCCGAACTCGATCCCGAGAAGTTCTGGCAGATTCACCGCGGGACGTTGGTCAATGTCGCAGCAATTGCGTCGGTGAGCCGCGACGGCCTGGAAAAGCAATCGGTCCACCTCCGTGGGCGCCCGGAAAAACTCGCCGTGAGCCGGCAGTTCTTTCATCTGTTCCGGCAGATGTGAAGCCTGTAATCCCTGTAGAATCGCGGCTTCGTATTTATGTCCTGATGGATTCCCATGGTTGTCCTGGTTCGCGCCGCAGTGCTTTGATTTATCGCCCGCAGCGCATAGACTTCGCGCCACATTCCCGATCGGAGACTCTCCACATGAACGATTCATCACTGCGCGTCCGGGACCTGCGGGTCGCGCTTCTTGGGCTCGCCCTGGTCGTTGCGGGTGCTATTGTCGGGCCAATGGCCGCGAACGCCGCCGAGCCGGCGGGGCAACCCACGCTCGAAGAGTTGCTTCGCCCGCCCACGACCGCCAATCCGATATTGTCGCGCTCGGGCAAGTATCTTGCCGTGACAACGCCGTCCAAGGGGCGGATGAACCTGGCGGTCATCGACCTGGCGACGCGCAAGGGCGATATCCTGACATCGTTCGAGGATTTCGACGTGATCGATGTGCACTGGGTCGGCGACGAGCGGCTGTTGTTCACGCTGGGTCAGCTCAATTCGCCAACCGGTCCGGGGCAGTTCAATGGCGGCGGGCTGTTCATGGTGGGCCGCGACGGCAGCGAATCGCGCCGCATTGCCCCGACGGTGCAGGAATCGCGCCGCCTCAATCAGATTCACCGGAGCCTCGAGTTCTTCCGGACGATTCCCCGCAATGACGAGGAAATCATCGCCGTCGGCAACATGAACGATTTGCAATCGGAGGATCTGTATNNTCCGCACCGGGCGCTACACGCTGTTGACGCAGGGTCGCCCGGCAACGTACACGAGCGACTGGCTGCTCGACAGCAAGCTGGTGCCGCGTGTCGTCAGCGCGCGGGTCAAGGACACGCTGACCGAAGTGGTCTACTACCGTGCCGGGGAAAACGAACCGTGGACCGAGATCGGGCGCTACGATGCCAACAAGGGACCGACCTTTGTCCCGCTGGCATTTGAAGCGGACGACAAGACGCTGCAGGTCGCCTCCAACCAGGGGCGCGACACGATGGCTGTGTACCGCTACGATCCGGCCGCCAAAAAGCTCGGGGAAATGATCGCGCAGAATCCGCGCTACGACATCGGCGCGGACGCCGAGGGGGGACGTGTCCCGGGTGTCATCACCAGCATCAAGGACGACAAGATCATCGGCTATCGCGTCGACGGCCCGAAGCCCGAGACTATCTGGGTCGACGAATACTACGCGAAGATCCAGGCGACGCTCGATGCATCGTTGAAGGACCGGATCAACAACTTCGCCCGCACGCCGGACGGCAAGGGGCTGCTGGTCACGTCGTATTCCGACCAGGCGCCGGCCCGTTGGTATCTGTTCGACGAGGAGAAGCGCACGCTGGAGGAAATCGCCGTGTCCCGGCCGTGGCTCGACGGCAAGCTGGTCGAACAGCGGCCGTTCCTGTTCAAGACCCGCGACGGCCTGGAAATCCCCGGCTACTACTTCCTGCCCAAGGACACCAAGCCGGGCACCAGGCTGCCCACGATCCTGCATATCCATGGCGGCCCGCACGCGCGTGCCGACCGCTGGGCGTCCGGCTTCGGTGTCCGGGAGGCGCGCATTTTCGCCTCGCGCGGTTACGCCGTCGTCGTGCCCAACTTCCGTATCACCCCGGGCATGGGGGGCAAGCTGTATTACGCCGGATTCGGAACCTTCGGCCGCCAGATGTCCGAGGACCACGAAGACGCGCTCAAGTGGGCGATCGACCAGGGCTTCGCCGATCCGCAGCGCGCCTGCATCTCGGGTGCCAGCTACGGCGGCTACGCGGCACTGCAGGCGATGGTGAAGACACCGAACCTCTTCAAGTGCGCGATCGCCGGACTGGCTCCGACCGATCTGGAGTACCAGATCACCACCCTGGATGGCGACACGGCGTTGAGCGATTCGAGTGTGACGTTCTGGAAGACGGTTATCGGCAACGAGGATCTCGGCTCGAAGCAGGTCAGGGAGATTTCGCCGCTATACAACGCCGACAAGATCAAGGGTGCGGTATTTCTTTATGCGGGACAAGACGATATCCGCGTGCCCATCGGCCAGATCAACCGAATGAACCGCGCGCTCAAGTCGGCCGGCAATCCGCCCGCCGCGTACGTGGTCAAGGAAAAGGAAGGCCACGGCTTCGGCAAGCTGGAGAACACACTCGACCTGTATACGCAGATCCTGAAGTTTCTGGATCAGCAGATCGGCAGGTAACCTACCCGAAGCTTTGTCGCACGCATGCAGCCCATATCGATTTTCCGTTTTTCACGCACCGAAGGGCCGGGTTACTTTGGCACATTTCTCGACCGCAAACAGTTGCCATGGCGGGTGATCGCCCTCGATGCCGGTGAACCGGTCCCGAAGGCTCTGAATGGAATCTCCGGGATAGCCATGATGGGCGGGCCGATGAGCGTCAACGATGATTTGCCCTGGGTGGCGCCGATGCAGGCGTTGTTGCGCCAGGCGGTCGCAGCCAATCTGCCGGTGATCGGTCACTGTCTCGGCGGGCAGTTGCTCGCCAGGGCGCTCGGGGTGCCGGTCACGCGCTCGCTCAATGTCGAGATCGGCTGGCACGAAGTGGAGGTCGAAGCTTCCGCCGTCGCACGCGAATGGCTGGGCGACACACCCGCCTGGAAGACGTTCGAGTGGCACAACGAGTCGTTCGCGCTGCCGCCCGCCGCGACCCGGGTCCTGACCAATGCCGCGTGCCCGAATCAGGGTTACGTAGTGGGCAACAGCATCGGCCTGCAATGCCACGTCGAAATGACGCGTGAACTGGTGCATGCGTGGGTCAACGATGGCGTGGGCGAACTCAGTTGCGGCAAGGAGCGGCCCGGCCCGTACGTGCAATCGGCTGCGGAAATCACCGCCGATCTGGATACCGGACTCGGACGCCTCAACCAGATGGCCGATCGCATCTATACGCGCTGGATCGCAGGCCTCGCACAATGAGCGGCATGGCGGTCATTCGCGCGCTGCCCGAGCAGCTCATCAACCAGATCGCCGCGGGCGAAGTGGTCGACCGGCCGGCGGCCGCGCTGAAGGAACTGGTCGAGAACAGCGTCGATGCGGGCGCGACGCGGATCGATATCGATCTCGCCGGCGGCGGCGTCCAGCTCATGCGCATTGCCGACAATGGCGCCGGGATCGCCCGCGACGAGCTGCCGCTGGCACTCGCGCGGCACGCGACATCGAAAATCGCGTCGCTGGACGATCTTGAATCCATAGGCAGCCTGGGTTTTCGCGGCGAAGCGCTGGCGTCGATCGCGGCCGTCTCGCGCTTTGCGCTGACCAGCCGCGCGCGAGGCGCGGCGCACGCGTGGCGGATCGAGGCCGAAGGCGGGCGGATCGAATCCACCAAGCCGGCTGCACTGTCCGAGGGCACCACGGTGACGGTGCAGGAGCTCTATTTCAACACGCCGGCCCGGCGCAAGTTCCTGCGCACCGAAGGCACCGAATACGGTCATTGCGACGAGGCGATACGGCGGCTGGCGCTGGCCCATCCGCAGGTCGCGTTCGCCGTGCGCCACAACGGCCGCGCCCAGCTCAACGTGCCGGCCCAGTCGCCGTCGGAGCGCGTCGCCGCGATGCTGGGCGATGCATTCATCGTCACCGCGGCGACGGTGTCGGCCGAGGCGGGCATCCTGCGCCTGCACGGCTGGGGCGCGCGTCCGGCGTATGCGGAAAACCGGACCGGGCGCGCCGGGCGCGACGCGCAATATGTGTTCGTCAACGGCCGCTTTGTCCGCGACCGCGTGATCACCCATGCGTTGCGCGCCGCGTATCGCGACGTGCTGCATCACGATGCCCAGCCGTCGTACGTGTTGTGGCTGAGCGTCGATCCCCGCGCCGTCGATGTCAACGTGCATCCGACCAAGATCGAGGTCCGCTTTCGCGACAGCGGCGCCGTGCACGAATTCGTCCGGCATGCGCTGGACAAGGCGTTGTCCTCCACTGCGCAGCAACAGGCGCCCGTGTCGGCGGCAACCCGGCTGGGCGTGCCCTCGTCGTATGCGCCGCAGTCCTTTAGTCAAGAATCAATGCAGGCCGCCGCGTTCACGCAACCCGATCGAACCGCAGCGTGGCAACGTAACGCCGACCTGCGGCAGGCCAATGCGCAAGGGGCGCTGGGGCTGCGTGCGGGTGAGTCGCTCGCGTTTTATCAAACCTTGTTCGGCGCCAGCGGTCCCGCCCCGGCGCCCGCGGCACTCCCGCAAGCCGCCGAAGGCGGTCCGCCGCCGCTGGGCTTTGCGCTGGCGCAACTGCACGGGGTCTATATCCTGGCGCAGAACCGCGATGGCCTGGTGCTGGTGGACATGCATGCTGCGCACGAGCGCATCCTGTACGAAAAGCTCAAGGCTACGTACAAGGAGCGCGTGCCCGTCCAGCCGTTGCTGTTGCCCCAAGGCTTCACAGCCGAGCGGCTCGAAGTCGCGACCGTCGAGGAACATGGCGATACGCTGCGCGAAATCGGGTTCGACCTGGGCGTGCTCTCGCCGACATCGCTGGCGGTGCGCGGCGTGCCCAGCCTGCTGGCGCAAGCCGACGCGACGGCCCTGGCGCGGGCGGTCTTGCGCGATTTACGCGAGTTCGGCGGCAGCCGCGTGCTCACCGAGCAGCGCGACGAACTGTTCTCGACCATGGCTTGCCATGGCGCGGTGCGCGCGAATCGCAGCCTGAGCGTCGCGGAAATGAATGCGCTGCTGCGCGAAATGGAAGAGACCGAGCGCGCCGGCCAGTGCAATCATGGCAGACCGACCTGGTATCAGCTCACGCTGAAGGAGCTCGACGCCCTATTCATGCGGGGCAGGTAGGAAGTGTTGGCACTCCCCATTTCGTGACCTCAACTCCAGCCACTGCCATTCTCCTGATGGGCCCCACGGCCAGTGGCAAATCAGCGCTGGCCATGAAACTGGCCGGATATTTTCCGGTCGAGATCATCAGCGTCGATTCGGCGCAGGTTTACCGGGACATGAACGTGGGTACGGCCAAGCCCGGTCATGACGACCGGGCGCGCGTGCCGCATCACCTGATCGATATTCTCGAGCCCACCGCGCGTTATTCCGCGGCGGAGTTTGCGCGCGATGCCGGCCGGCTGATCGCGGAAATCCGGGGGCGCGGAAAGCTGCCGCTGCTGGTCGGCGGCACGATGCTTTATTTCAAGGCGCTGACCCAGGGCCTGAATGACTTGCCTGCCGCAGACCCCGCGCTGCGCGCCGCGATCGATGCGCGCGCTGTAGAGCACGGCTGGCCGCGCCTGCACGAGGAACTGGCGGCAATCGATCCGGTGACCGCGGCGCGCCTGCAGCCCGCGGATCGTCAGCGCATTCAGCGCGCGCTGGAAGTGTTTCAGATCTCCGGCCGGCCGCTCTCGGCGCTGTTGGAGGAATCGAGCCGCGAGGCCACGACGACGAATTTCCTGCGCATGGCGCTGGTCCCATCCGAGCGCGCTGCGCTGCACCGCCGGATCGCGCAGCGCTTCGACGCCATGCTGGATGGCGGGCTGATCGATGAAGTGCGGTCGCTGCGCGAACGCTATGTGCTGACGCCCGAGTTGCCGGCGATGCGCGCGGTCGGCTACCGGCAGGTCTGGAATTACCTGGACGGCACGATCGATTTCCCGACACTGCGCAATCAGGGAATCTTCGCGACGCGGCAACTGGCGAAACGCCAGCTGACCTGGCTGCGCGCGACGGAAGCGCAACTCTTCGATCGCCAGTCCCCCGCCGTGGAGAAGAATGCAATCGAATGGATCACCCGACACCTCCAGCGCTGAGTCCGCACTGGCGTTGATGCAGTGCACAAGGCACTGAATGTGTGCGAAAATTACCGATTACGCACTAATGATCGCAATCGACGGATTTCTCATGACCGGACGCACCCTTTACGACAAACTCTGGGACAGCCACGTGGTCCACACGGAGGATGACGGCACAGCCCTCATCTACATCGACCGCCACCTGGTGCACGAAGTCACCAGTCCGCAGGCCTATGAGGGGTTGCGCCTCGCGGGCCGCAAGCCTTGGCGCGTCGATTCGATTGTCGCGACGGCCGACCACAACACGCCGACCAGGAATTGGTCGCAGGGCATTGCCGACCCGATTTCCCGGCTGCAGGTCGAGACGCTCGACGCCAACATAGGCGCGAGCGGGGCGAAGGCCTACTTTCCGTTCCGCGATGCGCGCCAGGGCATTGTGCATGTGATCGGACCGGAGAACGGCGCGACGCTACCCGGGATGACCGTCGTCTGCGGCGATTCGC
>PLYG01000461.1 GCA_003153335.1 Betaproteobacteria bacterium
TAAGTGTCGGTCCACTTCATGATCATTCCTTCGCGTGATTGATCGAATACTTCGGAATTTCGATCACCAGGTCGGTACCGGCGACCTTGGCTTGGCAGCTCAGGCGCGACTGCGGCTCCAGTCCCCAGGCGCGATCGAGCATGTCCTCTTCCTTTTCTTCCGGGCCATCCAGCGAATCGTAGCCCGCACGCACGATCACGTGGCAGGTCGTGCACGCGCAAACCTTCTCGCAGGCGTGTTCGATGTCGATATCGTGCTTGAGCAGGTTGTCGCAAATCGACATGCCTACCGTCGCCTCGAACTCAGCGCCCTGCGGACAGATTTCCGCGTGCGGAAGAACCTTGATCCGGGTGCTCACGCGAGCTCGCGTATGTGATGGCCGGTCAATGCGGTCTGCACGCCGCGATCCATCCGGCGGGCGGCGAACTCGGCAGTGGCGGCGCCCAGCGCGTCGAACGCCTGTTTGATCTGCCGGCGACCGCTCCCCGGCAGCTGCGCGGCCAGTTCCGCCCCGGCCCGATCGATTGCTGCGCGCTCTTCGCCGTTGAGCAAATCAGCGTCCTGGGCCAGTGCCGCGGCGGTGGCGGCGAGCAATTGCTCGCCCTCGACCCGGATTTCGGTCAGCGCCCGTGTTTCCATATCGCCTTCGGCATTCTGAAACGATTCCTGCAACATGCGCGCGATCTCGGCGTCCGAAAGACCGTACGAAGGCTTGACCACGATCGCCGACTCCACTCCGGTGGCCTGCTCGCGCGCCGCCANNCGAATCGCGCCAGCGACCGGCAATCGCTCACGCGCTCGCGCTCGCCTTGCAGCACATGAATCGCCATCGCCGTCTGTCCATCCTTGAATGTCGTGAATTCCTGTCCGCGGGCGATGGGGATCGTCGAATTGCGGGGAATAATTTTTTCGACCAGGCCGCCCATGGTTTCCAGTCCCAGCGACAGCGGAATCACGTCGAGCAGCAGCCAGTCGCCGTTGCCCGCCCGATTGCCGGCCAACTGGTCGGCCTGCATTGCGGCCCCCAGCGCCACCACCTTATCGGGATCGAGATTGTTGAGCGGCGGCTTGCCGAACTCCCCGGCCACCGCGCGCTGCACATGCGGCATCCGGGTCGCACCGCCCACCATCACCACGCCCTGCACGTCGCTGGCGGACAGGCCCGCATCGCGTAGCGCCTTTTTCACCGGACCGATCGTCTTTTGCACCAGGTGCTGGGTGATTTCAAAAAACTTCGCCTGGCTCGGGGTCAGGTTTACCTTGCGGCCGTCGCTCAATTCGGCATTGATGCGCGCCACCCCGTGCAGAGTCAGGGATTCCTTGGCCTCGCGGCATTTGATCAGCAGTAGCCGCGTATCCTCGGGCGGCAATTGCGTGAGCCGGGATTCATCGAGCACCCAGCAATACAGCCGGTGATCGAAGTCGTCGCCGCCCAGCGCAGAATCGCCGCCGGTGGATAGCACCTCGAACACGCCCCTGGACAGGCGCAATATGGAAATATCGAACGTCCCGCCGCCCAGATCGTAGACGGNNGCATCGTCAAAGTACGCAGGAACGGTGACCACGGCGCCCGCGAGCTCCACCGACGTGCCGGCCAGCACGCGGTCTTCGGCGCGCACACGCAGGGCTTTGAGGATTTCCGCCGACGCTTCGACCGGGCTCTTGGGTCCGGCCACCGTCCGCAGCTGCAACATGCCCGGCGCATCGACAAAATCATAAGGGGCATTCTCGATATTGGGCACGTCGGCGACGCCGCGGCCCATGAAGCGCTTGACGGACGCGATGGTGTTCCGGGGGTCGCGTGCGAGATGCTTTTGCGCTTCGACGCCGACGGTGACGCGTCCATTCTCTTCGTAGCGGACCACCGACGGCAGCAGCGGCCGTCCCACCTCATCGGGCAGGACCTCAGCGCTCCCGTTCCGCACCACGGCCACCAGCGAATTGGTCGTACCCAGGTCGATGCCTATGGCCACGCGACGTTGGCGCGGGGCGGCCGGCTCGCCGGGTTCGGAGATTTGCAAGAGTGCCATTCAGGATTCCGCTTCGATCAGTGCGTCGTTGATTTCGTACTTCACGCGGTCGAGAAAGCGAAGCTTGCGCACCGCGGTCTTTGCCTCATCCAGCGCCGCGCGATCATCGATCGCCACGGCCAATTCGGCTTCCAGTGCGGCCCGTTCCATCGCAATGCCGGCCAATGCCTGCTCCAGCGCCGGATGGTCGCTGGCGGCCCGCGCATCCTCTACGCCCTCGCGGCGCTCCATCTGTTCCATCAGGAAATCTGCGGGCATGACGGTATCGGTTTCGGCCAGGCTCTCCACACCATGGAGACCGAGCAGATACTCGCCGCGCGCTGCGGGATCGCGCAGCGTCGCATAAGCTTCATTGACGCGCGCCGATGCCTGCAACGCGAGCCGGCGGCCTGCGTCACCGCCGGCCGCATGCCGATCCGGGTGAATTGCGCTTTGCAGCGCACGGTATTCCCGGCCCAGCAGCGCGGAATCGATCCGGTAGCGGCGCGGCAGGTGAAACAGGGAGAAGTGGTCGGCGGAGAAATCGATCATGGTCTTGCTGCAACGGCCTTTGCGGGAGTGGCCGGCAGATGTTGCGGCCAAGGCCGCAGCCGGAATGGATATGCCCGAATCCCGACTGCCTCCTCCCTCAGGAGGATATGGGGAATCAGACGTTAAAGCTCTCGCCGCAGCCGCACGCGTCCTTGACGTTGGGATTGTTGAACTTGAACCCCTCGTTCAGGCCCTCGCGCGCAAAATCCAGTTCCGTCCCGTCCAGGTACGGCAGGCTCTTGGGGTCGATCAGCACCTTGACGTCATGGCTTTCGAATACATGATCCTCGGGATTGATGACGTCGGCGAATTCGAGCTTGTACGCGAGTCCGGAGCAGCCTGTCGTGCGCACGCCCAAGCGCAAGCCGACACCCTTGCCGCGTTTGGCCATGTAGTTAGCGACGTGCCGGGCGGCGCTTTCGGTCAGCGTGATTCCCATCATGACAGGTCAGCCTTTCGCAACGGCCAGTTCCGCCGTCTCCTCGGTTGCCACCTCAGTTGCCACCTCCGCCAGACCGTGCTTTTTCCGATAGTCGGCGACCGCGGCCTTGATCGCATCTTCGGCCAGGATCGAACAGTGAATTTTCACCGGCGGCAACGCGAGTTCTTCGGCGATATGCGTGTTCTTGATCGACATCGCCTGGTCCAGCGTCTTGCCTTTGACCCACTCGGTGACCAGCGACGACGAAGCGATCGCCGAGCC
>PLYG01000490.1 GCA_003153335.1 Betaproteobacteria bacterium
CGGCGTTGCCTGCCTTTTCGGCGCCCACCGGAGTGAGCGTTTTGCCAAGCTGGCTGGCATCTTGCGCGTAGACCGCGCCCGACAGGCCGAAGCCTGTTGCCAGAACCAGCGCCGTATGCCGCAACCATGCGCCGCGCGTATTCAGACGAAATGCATTCATGTGGAGGTTCCTATCATTCTATTTGGGCGAGGGCATCAGAACGAGTAGCTGATGTTGAACGCGAGAAAGTCGCGGTCTTTCAGGCTGTTCGCCGAGGTGCAGTAGGAAAGCGACTGTCCCGCGGCCAGCGTTGCCGCGGACAGCGCAGCCACGTCAGTGCCGCAGAAGGTCCTGCCGCTGAAGAATGCGGTGTACGACAGGTCGGCCTGCCAATTCTGCTGGTAACCGAAACCCACGCCAAAGGTGGCCGACTGCGCGCCCTTGTTGAAATTGGGACCAACGCCTTCGACGTCATGCGAGAACGCGATGCGCGGGGAGACGTTCACACCCATGATCGCGTTCGGATATTCAAGGCGCGCCGCAATGCGATAGCCCCAGGACTGTTTGGTGGCCCAGCCCCCGGGTTGTGCGGATCCGCCCGAAGCGATGTTGGCCGACGATTGCAGCACCGGCAACGCCGTGCCGTAGCCCTCGAACTGCAAATCGTTGGGCAGATCGAGATAGTTGAAGCCGACTTCGGTCACAAACACGAACTGCTCGGCGCCCAACACTTGCGGGACGGCTTTGGTGGCGGTCGCCTGCAGTTGATGCATGCCCACCCGCTTGTAGCCGGTGATTTCGCTGCCCAGCGGAATGTCCGCGGGATTTTGCGCGTTCTGGCTGGGAAGATTCAGCGATGCCAGCACTAAATCGGTCACGCCCATCTGCAGAGGCTGGTTAGGTCGAAACGAATACTCGCCCTGCAAGGCGATTCCCAACGGGCCCGCGGTGTTGAACGACAAACCGAACAGGTGGATTTTTTCCGGATACTCCGCGAAAATGCTGGCGCTGCCGTTGGCGCTGTTCGCAGCGGCGGGAATGTACGGCGAGCCCGTCAGCAGGTTGGTCGTGCCGCTACCGAGCGCGGGGAACGTCGTCTTCCTAACCGAGGCGATCGGCGTGCGGCTATGGTAGTTCAAAAAATAGGCGCCAAATTCGGTATTGTTGAGCGCGCTGGCAAGGTAGCGGAGCGATACGCCGAACTGGCCGGAGTTCGATGGCGTCCGGTCATCGCCGCGCGGCACCCATACCGATGCGGCCGGATCGAACGGTCCATAGATCGGGAACAGCGCCGCGGTGGTCGACGGGTTGGTCACGGGAAAGTGCTGGTCGTTGCGCCGGCCAAAGGTTACGATGGCCCTATCGCCATCGTCCGAAAACGTATCGGTGGTCGAGAAATAGCTGCCGCGCGGATCGAGCCGGGTCTTTTGCCAGTTCGCCTGGGCATAGGCTTCAACCGACAAGCCCTGCCCGACCTGTTGCGAGACCCAGATCATCGGCGTCGGGATGAAAGCCTCCTTCAACTCGGAGCCGGGCGCGCGCAGCTTGGAGACATCGACCGGATTGATCGAGTTGATGCTGTTAGCGATAAAGGTCGATTCGCCCCAGCTCACCACCTGATTTCCGACGCGCACCGCGGACTTCATTCCGCCCAGATCGAAACGCCCGTAAGCGAAGGCATCGAGCAGCACCACATCGCCCTTTAGGCGGCTATGGGCCTTGGGCCCCAACTCCGCCTTGTCGTCGGCGGCCTGATCGTAGTACCAGCTGCCCCGGGTAAACAGGCCCCAGTTGTTGTATTTCAGCTCAAATTCGTGGGTACCCTTGACCAGGCTCGAGACCAGCTCGCCATTGCGATAATTCAAATTGCCGTCGTCGCCATTGACCGTTCGCGCCGTGCCGCCATTGGCAATGCCGATCAGCCCTGGATCGCGACCAGTCATCCGCCAGAGGCCGCCGGCCGATATGGTCGAATCAAAGCTGCCGGTGATGCCGCTGCCCCATTCGAACGATGCCGCGTGACCCGTCGAAAACGCGGACAGCCCGACAGCAATCAGGGCTGCAGTGATAGGTCGCCGCGCGATCCGCGTTGCGGTGAGATGGTGCATATAGTCTCCTCCAGTGAAAGTTGTGCCGCGCCGATTTGAATGAGAGCCTGTTTGTTGCCTGGCGCGAGCAGCAGAGGAGAGTGTAGACGAGACGTGTGCGGCGGTCAAAGAAAGTGATGCATCGTTCTTGTGCTGCACCGCAGCATAATCAACGCAACACCGCGCAGACTAAACAGATGGCGTAGCGCAAGCAATCCATCGGTGAGCGCATCGTACTTGGTCGCAGTGATGCTGGCGTCGATATCCGGCGCCGCTGGCGGCACGGCGCCATAGGCAGCCTTTACGTCAAGCCGCCCCCATCCGTAGGCATTGCTCAGAACCGCTGTCCCGGGAACATCGCCGCACATCGTTTCCGATATTCGCGGCACAGCAGTGTGCTCGATTCTCGATTTCAGCGTGGCGGGCTGGCCGTCAAGTCGAACGGTTCCGGCCTGGCAATCTCAGTGCGAAACGGGTCCTGCAAACAGCAGGTGGTGAAGCGGGGCGAGTTCGGGCCCCGGTTTGATTCCGAACAGCGGGTCGTCATGTGAGCGGAAAGCGTCGGCTATCGGCGCCCAATCGTTCGCCGGAAGCATGTCCACCGCGCACGGCAGCACCACGCTTTCCTCGTAAGACATGTGATCGGATTCGACTGAAATGTAGTCGGGCACAAGCTCCAGAAATGGGGGATTGCGCATGTCGGGCTTGTCCCACCATGCATTGAAAGCATCTTGCAGCGCCGCGAATTGTTTCGCCCCCGAACTGTGCGCACCTATGGCGCTATCGATTACGTGGCCGGGAGCGCCGCTTTGGCGCATGGCGGAAAACAGGAACTTTTCCTCCGCGGGATGGTGGACCCGGTAGGAAAACATGGCGATGTAGCGCAACATTGCGGCGATGAGAATGAAATCGGGCGAACACTTGCCTCCCGCGATTGCCTCAGCGTGCGTTTCCAGCGCCCTGAACACGCGCGCCAGATTGCGGTGGTGCGCACAAATGTGCCGCACCGCGACTTCAACCGGAAACGCGGGGCTTATCGAATTCACGTTCGTCGACATTGCCATGTGGTCAATCTGATCCGTGGCCGCCGTTCGGGCGGCCGACCCTGATTCGGCATTCTGTTTCTGGTCACTCCGTATCAATGCTAGGATTCGAGTATCAATGTTCGACGAATAAGCCGTATAGTGAGGTAACGGTTGGTAAATGGTGTGCAAATGAATCGTCACAACCCCGCGTATCGATACATCACAGGAATGGAACCATGCCGCGATTGCTTAGCGTCGATGACGACCCCGACGTCAACGAACTCATCTCGAACTACTTCAAAATGTACGGCTTCGATGTGAGCTGCGTTGGAACGGGCGAAGCCATGCGCGCCGCGATTGCCAAAGGTGGAATCGACGTGGTGCTGCTGGACCTGGGCCTGCCGGGCGAAGACGGACTCGACCTGGCCCGGTACCTGCGCAAACAATGGGACGGGCCGATCATCATCGTTTCCGGGCGCGGTGAGACGATCGATCGGGTGGTCGGTCTTGAAGTCGGCGCCGACGACTATGTGACCAAGCCGTTCGACCTGCGCGAATTGCTCGCGAGAGTGAAATCGGTAATGAGGCGTGCGACCGCCCGTGAAAAACCGGTTACCCCGTCCGCCGGCGAGCCACTCGCGGATGAACCCGGCAACGTCGGCGTGGCCAGATATGCATTTAGCGGATGGACCCTGGACGCGGGGGCACGCCGCCTTGTCTGCCCGGACGGCACCGAAGTTGCGCTCACGCGGGGGGAATTCGACCTGTTGCTCGCGCTTGTCGAGCGGCCGCAGCGGGTTTTGAGCCGCGACCAGTTGATGGAGATCATCCACAACCGTGACGCCGGCCCGTTCGACCGCACCATCGATGTGCAAATCGGCAGGTTGCGCAAGAAGATCAAGGACGATCCGCAGCAACCGCAAATCATCAAGGCGGTGCGCGGACTGGGGTATCAGTTCACGCTCGAAGTCACGCGCCTGCCCCCGGGCGGGACCAAACGTGACTGACGCCCCGGCATTCGCAGATGGGGGAGACTCTCCCTATCCGTTGCTGTTCGAGGCGATACCGGACGCCACGATCGTCGTCGACAATCATGGCGGGATATTGCTCGCCAACAGCAAGGCGTGCGAATTGTTTGGATGGACGCGTTCCGAGCTCATCGGCACCAAGGTCGAGCGTCTCATCCCGTCACGTTTTGCGGGCACCCACGAGCAGCATCGGCGACGCTACAACGGCAATCCCGATGCGCGGCCGATGGGCATCGAACTCGAGCTGTTCGGCCTGCGTAGCGATGGCACCGAGTTTCCGCTGGAAATTGCGTTAAGCCCATTCAAAATGGGCGCGGAATCGATGGTCGCTGCGTCCATTCGCGACCTGACCCATACCCTGCGTTTCAAGAACGCTGCCAAGCGCGCGCGGTACAGCTCGCAGGTGGTGAAGCTGGGCGAACTCGCATTGCGTTCCAAGGGCATCGACGAATTGCTGGCGGAAGTGCCTGGTTTCATCGTCGAGACGCTGCGGACCGACGTCGTGATCGTCTACTGGGCCGCGCATGGCGCCAGGCTGCGACCGCGCGTCATCCATGGCATCCCCGATGCGCTGGTGGGCAGTCTGAAATTGACGAGCGCAATCGCGACGGACGGCAGGGATATGGCGGTCAACCAGCGGCCAGTCATCGTCAATGACTACGGAAACGAACGCGGCATCGACGCGGCGCTGGCCCGCGCACTCGACATCGCCAGTGGCCTGCGCGTGCCACTGACCAGCAAGGCGGGTCTGGTCGGCCTGCTGGCAACCCATTCGCGGCAGGCCAACCGGTTCGGTGAGGAAGAACTGCATTTCCTACAGGCTGTGGGCAACGTGATCGTCGAAGCGCACATGCGCGGGGAAGTCGAGGAGCAGCTTGCCCACGCCCAGCGTCTCGAATCCATAGGGCTACTAACCGGCGGTATTGCGCACGACTTCAATAACATCCTGACCGTCGTGCTGGGAAATCTGCAGATGCTGCGTGAAGCGCTGGAGCAGAACGGCGGCAGTGGGTTCGTGGAGCTGGTGGAATCGGCGCAACGGGCGTCCAGGCGCGGTGCCGACCTGACGCAGAAGCTGTTGACCTTTTCGCGCAAGCAGTCGCTCGCGCCCAGCGCGATCGATCCGGCGGCCGTGCTC
>PLYG01000193.1 GCA_003153335.1 Betaproteobacteria bacterium
TGGCAATTCTGGATCGACCGCGGCGGTACGTTCACCGACATCGTCGCCAGAAAGCCCGACGGCTCGCTGACCACGCACAAGCTGCTTTCGGAGAACCCGGAGCGCTACAGCGATGCCGCGGTGCACGGCATACGCGATCTATTGGGCCTCAAGGCTGACGAGCATCCGACGGCGGAGCAAACCGAAGTCGTGAAAATGGGCACTACGGTGGCGACCAACGCGCTGCTGGAGCGCAAGGGCGAGCGCACGCTGCTGGTGATCACCAAGGGTTTTCACGACGCGCTGCGCATCGCATATCAGAATCGCCCCAAGCTATTCACGCGCCGAATCGACCTGCCGACGCTGCTATATGAAGAAGCGATCGAGGTCGACGAGCGGATTGCGGCGCATGGCGAAATCGTGACGCCGCTCGACGAGGCGAAGGCCGAACGCGACTTGCGCGCGGCCTACGCACGGGGTTTTCGCACCGTGGCGGTGGTGCTGATGCATGGCTATCGCTTTACGCAACACGAACAGCGGCTGGGCGCGCTGGCGCGCCGGATCGGTTTCACGCAAGTCTCGGTGAGCCATGAGGTCAGCCCGTTGATGCGCCTGGTCAGCCGCGGCGACACGACGGTCGTCGATGCGTATCTGTCGCCGATACTGCGGCGTTATGTCGATCAAGTCGCGGAGCAGCTTCCCGGCGTGCGATTGCAATTCATGCAATCGAGCGGCGGGTTGACCGACGCCCATCTGTTCCAGGGCAAGGATGCGATTCTCTCCGGCCCGGCGGGCGGCATCGTGGGGGCCGTGCAAGTGTCGCGGCTTGCGGGCTTCGAAAAGATCATCGGCTTCGACATGGGTGGCACGTCCACCGATGTTACGCATTACGCGGGCGAATACGAGCGCGCATTCGAGACGCAGGTGGCGGGTGTGCGCCTGCGCGCGCCGATGATGCGCATTCATACGGTGGCCGCGGGCGGCGGATCGATCTGCCGCTTCGACGGTGCGCGAATCCGCGTGGGTCCCGAGTCGGCCGCGGCCAATCCGGGCCCTGCCTCGTACCGGCGCGGCGGACCGCTGACGGTGACCGATTGCAATGTGATGGTGGGCAAGCTCCATCCGGACCTGTTTCCCAAAGTGTTCGGCCCGACCGGCGACTTGCCGCTCGACGCGGACGTCGTGCGTGAAGAGTTCGCGGCGCTGGCGCAGGAAGTCTCGGCGCGGCTGGGCGTGACGCGTACACCGGAAGAAGTCGCCTCCGGCTTCCTGCGCATTGCCGTCGACAATATGGCCAACGCGATCAAGCAGATTTCCGTGCAGCGCGGCTACGACGTCACCGAATACACGCTGACGTGTTTCGGCGGCGCCGGCGGCCAACACGCGTGCATGGTCGCCGACGCATTGGGGATGACGCGGGTGTTCATCCACCCGCTGGCTGGTGTGCTATCCGCATATGGGATGGGCCTCGCCGACGTGCGCGCGCTGCGGCAGAAAGCGGTCGAGGCCGTGTTGTCCGTGGCATCGTTGCAGACGGCGTCGCTGCTAATCGATGAGCTGGCCGCTCCCGCGCGTACCGAAATCGCGGCACAGGGCATCCCCGCGGACAGGATCGCGCTGCGGCGCACGCTGCATCTCAAATACGAGGGCACCGACACCACGCTGGAAATCGACGACGCGCCGGCCGGTCCGGGCAAGACCGATGCCGAGCGGAGGGCGGCGCTCGCTGCGATGTTCGAGCGCGAATACCGGACGCGCTACGGCTTCCTGATGCCAGGGCGCGCGCTGGTGATCGAAGCGGCCGCCGTCGAGGCGATAGGCCTGACGCACGTGCCCGATGAAGCGCCGCCGCAGTTCCGGCCGCGCGAGGGCCCTCCGCAGCCGCTGCGCACGCTGCGGGTGTACACCGAGGGCGCGTTTCACGATACGCCGGTGTTCGATCGCGAGGCGCTGATCCCCGATGATCGCATCGCGGGTCCTGCGATTCTCAAGGAACAGAACGCCACGACCGTCATCGAGCCCGGATGGGAAGCCCGGCTCACGCCGCGCAATCATCTGGTGATGGAACGCGTGGTCGCTGTGAAACGTGAGCATGCGATCGGCACCCACGCCGACCCGGTGCTGCTTGAAGTCTTCAACAATCTGTTTATGTCCATCGCCGAGCAGATGGGCGTGACACTGCAGAACACCTCGTACTCGGTCAACATCAAGGAACGGCTCGACTTTTCCTGCGCACTATTCGATGCCGAAGGCGAATTGATCGCCAACGCCCCGCACATGCCGGTGCACCTGGGCTCGATGGGCGAGAGCGTGCAGACCATTCTTGTGAAGCGCGCGGGCAAGATGAAGCCCGGCGACGTGTTCGTCCTCAACGCGCCGTATGCAGGCGGGACGCATTTGCCGGATGTCACAGTGATCACGCCGGTGTTTCTGGACGAACCCCTCCCCGGGGGAGAGGAGAGAAAACCTGCTTTTTACGTCGCTGCACGGGGTCACCACGCGGACATCGGCGGAATCACGCCGGGCTCGATGCCGCCTGACTCCACTCATGTCGACGAGGAAGGTGTGTTGTTCGACAACGTGCAACTGGTAGCGGAAGGGCGTTTTCTCGAAGACGAGATTCGCCGTTTGCTCACCACCGCCAGGTACCCGGCACGCAGCCCGGACACCAATCTGGCCGACCTGCGGGCGCAGGTCGCCGCGTGCGCCAAGGGCGCGCTGGAACTCAACAAGATGGTTGCGCATTTCGGGCTCGACATGGTGACCGCGTACATGACACATGTGCAGGACAACGCCGAAGAAGCGGTGCGCCGGGTCATTCACAAGCTGCATGACGGCGCGTTCACGGTGAACATGGATGACGGAAGCGTCATTCGGGTCAAGGTATCGGTCGACACCGTGAAGCGCGAAGCCGTCGTCGATTTCACCGGCACCAGCGAACAGCGGCCGACCAATTACAACGCGCCCTCGAGTGTCGCCAAGGCGGTGGTGCTTTATGTATTTCGCACGCTGGTCGACGACGAGATACCGATGAACGCGGGTTGCCTGAAACCGATCCGGATCGTCATCCCCAAAGGCTCGATGCTGGCGCCTACCTATCCGGCCGCGGTCGTTGCGGGCAATGTCGAGACGTCACAGGCGGCGACCAATTGCCTGTACGGCGCGCTCGGCGTGATGGCCGGCGCCTACGGGACGATGACCAACTTCACGTTCGGCAATGACGTGTATCAGTACTACGAGACTATCTCCGGCGGCGCCGGCGCGGGGCCGGACTTCGACGGCGCATCGGTCGTCCAGTGCCATATGACCAATTCGCGTCTGACCGATCCCGAGGTGCTCGAATGGCGTTTCCCGGTGCGGCTGGAGGAGTACAAGATTCTTCCGGGCACCGGCGGCCGTGGCTGCTTTCACGGCGGCAACGGGGGCGAGCGTCGCATCCGTTTGCTCGAGCCGATGACCGCGGCGATTCTCGCCAACAATCGCACGAATCGCCCGCACGGGATGGCGGGCGGAGAGCCTGGCAAGCCGGGACGCAACTGGGTCGAGCGCACCGATGGAACCCGGGAAGAATTCGGTCACGTATGCAAGGTCGAGATGAATGCGGGCGACGTGTTTGTGATTCAGACGCCGGGGGGCGGGGGGTACGGCAGTGCGTAGCAAATCCGGATCCGCCTTTGCCGCGTATAGCCGCAGTAGTGCGCATTCCCACCCCATGCCCGACACTCAACCGAGAGCCTCATGCCCGATCTGATTTTCCACCACTACCCGGCGTCCCCCTTTTCCGAAAAAATCCGGCTGATCTTCGGCCGCAAGAACCTTCGTTGGCAGTCGGTAATCATTCCGGTCATCATGCCCAAGGACGATGTCGTGGCGCTGACCGGCGGGTATCGCAAAACTCCGATTTTGCAGATCGGCGCGGACATTTATTGCGACACGGCGCTGATCGCCGACGTCGTGGAAGAACTGCATCCTTCGCCAACGATTTATCCGGAGGATACCGGCGCCGAGGCGCGCATCCTTGCCCAGTGGGCGGACTCGACGCTGTTCTGGACAGTGATACCGTACGTGATGCAGCCTGCCGGACTGCAGAGCATGTTCGGCGATGTGCCGCCTGCGCACGTTCAGGCGTTCATTGCGGATCGCAAGGCATTTCGCGGCACTGCGCCGCGCATGGCCGCGGCGGAAGCCGCCGGAAGCCTGCAGATCTATCTCGAACGGCTGGAGCGCATGCTGAGTGACAGCCGCGCTTTTCTGCTCGGCGATGCACCGACGATTGCCGATTTTTCGGCCTACCATTCATTCTGGTTCATTCGGCGCGCGGGATCGCTCGCGGCCATCCTCGAGCCTAATTCGCATCTCGGAGACTGGATGACGCGCATCAAGCAGATCGGCCATGGCGACAGCACCGAGCTCTCGAGTGGCGAGGCGATCGATAGCGCGCGCGAGGGCTCCTGTGCTGCGACTGCAAACCTGCCCTTTCACGACGCGCATGGCATCGCCCTCGGCGAGCAGGTCCGGATCGCGCCAACCGACTACGGCATCGATCCGGTGCAAGGCGAACTGGTCATTTGCGCGGCCAACGAACTCGCTGTCAGGCGCACCGACTCTCGCGCCGGCGAAGTCATCGTACATTTTCCGCGGCTTGGATTCCAGTTGAGCCGGACGGCCTAACAGGCTGTTGAAAAGCTACTGCGGTGGCCATCTGCGTGAGCCAGCCCGACCAGACCGGTCTCTTCGCGATCGGCGCAAGCTAGCCCGTACGGTGGATTGACGCAATTGCTCAGCGAATGGGGAGGCTGCCGTACCACAGGGCGAACGCATGCCACGCCGGCGTCTCGAACAGGAAGAAAGTCGGGATCTGCGCAATCACAAATACCCCCAACATCGCCGGAAAAAGCGTCACCGGCCGCCGTTGTTTGCGGTCCCATGCAATCAGCCACAGCAGAATGAGATCGATGAACCCGTAAGTCAATATCTGCCNNCGCGATCGCGGCCGATCGACACCCAGGTGGTTGAAAAGCAGCCGGGCAAGAATCGGATCGACCAAAGTGAGCGCGGTGCAAACCATGTAACCGGCGTGAATCGACGGCTTGCGGCGATTGGCGATGGCCAGAACATAGGCCAGGGTGAACACAACCAGCAGGCTCAACTGGACGTAAAAAAAGTACAGAAGGTCGGCCGGCGGCTCCTTACCTGCCTCCTGCAACCGAAAATGCGACAGCGACAGGGTGGAATAGACGATCAGCGGCACCAGGACAAAGGAGAATTTTCCAAGGGCCCGATGCAACACCCGCTGGTCGGACCGGATCAGGTACCCCTGCGCAATAAGCATGACGCACCAGAGGGCCATCGCCACGCCGTGCAGATGCACGTGGAGATTCGACTCCTGGTTTATTCGCGTTAGGTAGGAAGGCCGGAAACCCGCAATGGCAAACAGCGCGAGAGCGGCGAAAAAGAACACACTGTTGCGAATCATGCTGTCTCCGCGTGGCATAAGCAAGATTACCGCATCCAAGGCGCCCATATTATTCCTACAGAGCGCCACGCGGGGCGCCGGCAAGGCCGGTTCGGGTCAGGCGCCGGGTGCGGGCAAGACCGGTTCGGAGCTGGCTCAGAGCGCTGGATAGACCGGCTCGCAACGCACTTCCGTCTTCACCGAATTGGCGATGAAGCACTCTGCATGCGCCTCGTGATGCATCGCGTCGATCTCCGCCGGCACCGGTAGCCGTTCACCGGAAAAGCGCACGTCGGGCCGCAAGGTGACGGTCGAGATCACCAGCTTCCCCTGCTCATTCCGCGCCATCACGCCGATCGCCTTGTCATGGTAGGCGTCAACGCGAAACTTGCGCTTCGCCGCAACCGACAGGAACCAGAGCATGTGGCAACTCGACAACGCTGCAACGAATGTTTCTTCCGGGTCCACGGCAGCCGCGTCGGACATCGGCGCTGGGACGACGTGCGGCGACGACGAGCCGGCAATCTCGATGCCGCCGTCGAAGCGAAGCAGATGCCTGCGGCTGTAACGATTGTCCAGGAACGGCTGCTCCGCGCGCTGCCAGATCACTTCCGCTGTGTAATGCGCCATTGAACTCTCCTTGTATGTGTCGGGATGGAAAGAGTTTAGCTCCGTCGCCCCGCTCTCAGGGAGGGTTGGCGTGAGGGGTATTGGGCGACACTTACGTTCACGCGAGTTAGGCCGCGAGATCCAGAAAATCGGCCGTCACGATATCGAAGGCCTGATCGCCGGGGACTTCGCCGCTGCCGTGCGGGCCGTGTTCCAGCGGCCGTGGCACATATGCCGTCATGAGTCCCGCCTGCTTTGCCGCGCGCAGATCGCCCGGATGCGCCGCTACCATCATCACCTCTGCGGGCGAGAAGCCCAACAGCCGGGCCACGGCTGTGTAGACTTCGAGATCTGGCTTGTATTTGCCGATGATCTCGGCGCACAGAATGCAATCCCACGGCAGTCCCGCATGCTTCGCCATGTTCACCAGCAGTGCGACATTGCCGTTGGACAGCGTCGAGAGCACGTAGCGGGAGCGCAGCCGGTTCAGGCCCGGCACGGCGTCGGGCCAGGGCAGCAACCGGTGCCACACCTGGTTCAGATGGGCGACCTCGTCAGCGCTGAGCCCGGCGAGCCCGAAACGCCCCAGCAGCCCATCGAGGATCAACCGGTGCAGACCGTCGATGTTCAGCTACGGAATTTCGCCGCGGCTGACCCGGTCCATCGCCGGCCGGTAACCCGCGCGCCACGCGTCGGCGAAGGCGGGCCAGTCGACCTCGAGCCCTTTTGCTTTCGATAGCAGTTCGCCTTCGCGAATGATCGAAGAACGCCAGTCGACGACGGTGCCGAACACGTCGAACGTCAGGGCCTTTACGGATCGAATGTCAACGTTGGTCATGGTGAAAGTTGCCTTGGGTTCGTGATGGGACAGACGCGCATAAGGGTTTCTCCAAAGTCTCCCTCGCCCCGCTTGCGGGGAGAGCCGGTTTCGTGCAATCCCCGCTGCAGTGGCATCACCCGGACCATTCGCGTGCCCCGCGGAACGGTTCATTCGAATGAGCGGTGATATTGGATGCCGATGCCGCTGACGACTCCCGTTTCGGCACGCACCGTGATGTTTCGGGTTAGCGAGTATTCGATCTTGAGCGCGCTGTTGGCGACCGTGAGCCCCTGTTCGTAGACGAGGGATATCTTGTCGGACAGCCGCTTGCCGACCGCGACGACTTGTCCTGCGGTAGCGGACGCGCCGCTCGCGCCAGCGGCTGCGCTACTCGTCCCCTTGACTGCAATTTCGTCGAGCCCGACGCGCTCGGCGATCGTTGCCGTGATCGGCTTGCTGTTGCGGCCGAGCAGAATTGCCGACGCTGCCTGCAGGGCGGCGATATCGGTGCCCGAGGTGCGGTCCAGACCCTGGCCCAGCACCAGCCACGACAGCTTCTCGCCGTCGGACACCGGGACGTTGGACGTGAGCTGGATAATCGGCACCTTGACCGTTCCCCTGACTGCGACGCCGGCTTCGACCGCAAGATTCTTGCGCAGCGCGACGATGTCGAGCCCCGGGTTGTCGAGTGGTCCGTCGAAAACGAGGCGCCCGGGGTCGATGACCAGCTTGCGACCGAAAGCGAAGTAGGTGCCGTTCACCATGCTGATGGAGCCCTTGCCGATCAAGCCGCGGGAGCCCGTTGTCACGCGCACCGTTCCCGAGAGACCCGTGTCGAGACCCTCGCTCTCAACAGAGAGTTTGTCGCCGAAATCGAGAGCAAGATCGACCGTGAGCGGCAGATCGGCGGCGCGCAGCGTCGCGGCCGTCTGCCGCGGCCGGCCTTTCACGACGACGTCGTCGCCGAGCATGGCGCCCGGATCGGAGTTGTACACGATTCGTCCTTCGTCGGCACGGAGCGCGCCGGACAATGCGAACCGGCCCTTGTCCGAGGTGACAGTGCCTTCGCCGTCGACCACCAGGCGCAGGTCAGGACGGTTGAAAAGCCGGAACTTGCTCGCACGCCAGGCGACGCGTTCCGCCGTCAATGTGCCGTTGTTCCCCGCGGTGACGAGAGTACCGGACGCGCGGAACTGGCCGGCGCCGGCCGCGAGCACGAGTTCGTCGAGGACAACGTTGCCATCGGCCAGGTGCGCCGCGAGCCGGCCGTCGCTGAAGTGCACGCCGTACTGCGGCGCGTCTACGCGCAGCGCCTCGGCGCGCAACGTCCCGCCGAGCGCGGCATGGCCCACCGTACCCCGCGCCGTCAGATCGGCGCTCGCGCGGCCATCGACGACGGCAGTCGTGCCGATCCACGGCTGCAGCAGTTGCAGCGTCGGCAACTCCGCGCTGGCCATGAGCGCAAGCGGAGCGTCGGCGGCAATGCGCCCCGGCGGCGCTGCCGCGACCGCGCCGATCGCGAGTTTCGCGGTGGCCGATCCGCCTCGCGTTGAACGAAAGGCCGCCGTCGCGTCGAGCGCGTCGTTGGTGAATCGCGCCGCCAGCTCGAACGCTGTGATGCCGAGGGCGAGGCTCGTCGGCTCGTCGGCTGCATCGTGCTGCAACCGCAGATCGCCGCTTTCACGCCTTACCGTGACGGTGCCGTTCAAGCGCGGCGTCGCGGCGAGCGACCATTCGCCGCCGAGCGTCAGGGTGGAGACGAAAGGCAGCGGCATGCCTGCAATGCGCGCCGCAGTGGCGAGCGGGACGGCCGTGAAGCTGCCGTGCGTCGAGATCTTGCCGTCGTCCCACCTGAAATCGGTCAGGCGCATATTTCCATCGGCGACGGCAACGCGGGTTTCTCCAACACGGACCTGCCCGCGCGCAACGGCAATCGCCGCTGGTGCCGCAAGTCGCAGCACCAACGGGCCACGGGCTTCGAGCGCATCGAGCGTCCCGGACCAGGCGAGTCCGGATTCCGGGCCGGCGCCGACGGGCACGCGCAGCTCCCCGTGGGCCGCCGCTTCGACGGCGACATCGTCGCTGGCAACCGCGACATCGGCCGTGTGCCGGGCGAGCGTTCCGGTCACGCTCGCGCGAGCGCTCGTGAATTTTCCTTGCGGCACCACGACATTCGTGGCCGTTGCCTCGAGCCGGATATCGCGTGCCGCAAGATCGTTGCCGCCGGGCCGCGCCGTCCCGGCGGCCAGGGCCAGGTGCAAGTCAAGTGCGCCGACCGCGAGCTCCGGGCCCAGCGTCAGCGTTTCGCCCTTCGCTTCGACGTCAATCCCGCCGCCGCGGAACGCGCCACGCAATTCGGCCTTGGCATGCAGGGCGCCCGTCAGCGTTCGCGGAACCGCTGCAGGATAGAGCGGCGAGAGATCGGCCAGACGCGGCGCGTCTAGCGTGACCGCGAGGAGATCGCCCGCTTCGCCCAAGCTGCCAGCGGCAATCAGTTTGGCCGTTCCGGCCTGCAGCGCGATCCGGGCGTTGCGGACGACATTCGGCGCGACGGTGCCGACCGCGGTGCCGGACAGGGTCACGCCGGCAAGCCTGCTGCCGGGCGCGAGTGCTGCGTCGACGCTGGCCCGCCACGTGGGCTCCAGCACGCCGGCGGCGGTGATCCGGCCATCCAGGCTGCCTGCCGGAAAATCACCAAACCGTGCCGGGTCGAATCGCTTCGCCGTGGCATCGATCTGGAATGCGCGCTCGTCTTGAAGTGCGATGCGGCCATTGCCTGCGAGATCGCTCCCGCGCGCGCGGGCCCGGAAATGTTCGACGGCTATCGCACCGTCGGCGACCACCGCGGCAAAGTCCAGCGCGAGGCCGCCGGCGATAGCGCGATCCGCGACATCGCCGCTGATCTTCTGGCGATTGCGGTCGAGGTCG
>PLYG01000162.1 GCA_003153335.1 Betaproteobacteria bacterium
CGACGAACTGAAGGTGTACGTCGAGGCGCAACCGGGCTGCGACGACAGCACCGACAGCGCGAAAAAGCTCGAGCACCACATCAAGTCCACCATCGGTGTCTCCGCCGCCGTGCAACTGGTGGCGCCCGGCGGCATCGAGCGCTCGCTGGGCAAGGCGCGGCGCATCGTCGACAAGCGGCCAAAGTAAGATTAGCCTGTCCCGGCGCGACCAACGCCGCCGGTGACAGCCCTCTCCAGCAAGACCCTGCTTACCCCAAGCAGTGAACGGTTCCCCGCTGACCGCTCGGCATCCAGTTCCCTCGACCCGCAAGCGGGGCGACGGAGAAAGGCAAAAAAAGAGGCGCTGCAGGCGCGGCGCCTCTCTACTGGTCATGTCGTACAGGTATCAGCCCAGCTCGACCGGGATGAATATCCTGGCATCATCGCGCAGCACCAGCAGCGCAATCTTCTTGCCGGCCTTGGACACCAGCCCCTTCAGCTCCTCGACGTTCTTGACGGGCGTGCCATTGAGCGACAGGATCACGTCGCCCGCTTGAATTCCAGCGTTTGCAGCGGCTCCGGCCGAGTCCTCGACCAGCACGCCACCAGAGACTCCGGCCTGCTTGCGCTCTTCCGGATTGAGAGCCCGCGCAGCGATACCCAGTCGCCCGTGATTCTCCGATGAGCTCTCGGCGGAGGCGACCTTGACGCCCTTGGCTTCACCCACCGTCACATTGAACTGCCGCGTCTCGCTGTTGCGCAGCACGTCGAGCTTCGCGATACTTCCCGGGGCCGCCCTGGCGACCAGCACCGGCAGCTCGGACGAGCTCGTCACTTCCATGCCGTTGTAGCGCGTGATCACGTCGCCGGGCTGCAGTCCAGCCTTGGCGGCCGGGCTGTCGTTGGCGACCGAGCTCACTAGCGCGCCGGCCGGCTTCTTCAGACCGAATGATTCGGCCAGCGCCTGGTTCACGTCCTGAATGGTCACTCCCAGTTGTCCGCGGGTGACCTTGCCGTTTTTCAGGATCTGGTTTTCGACATTCATGGCCAGATCGATCGGAATCGCAAACGACACGCCTTGCGAGCCTCCAGAGCGGCTATAGATTTGCGAGTTGATCCCGATGACTTCGCCTTTCATGTTGAACAGCGGTCCACCCGAGTTGCCGGGATTCACTGCCACGTCGGTCTGAATGAACGGCACATAGGAACCATCCGGCAGCGCGCGCGATTTGGCGCTCACGATGCCGGCAGTCACCGTGTTCTCGAAGCCATAGGGAGAACCGATGGCCAGCACCCACTCGCCGACCTTCACCTCATCGGCCGCGGGAAGTTTCACCGTGGGGAGATCCCTGGCGTCGATCTTCAGGACCGCCACATCGCTTGCACGGTCGAAGCCCACGACCTTGGCCTTGAATTCACGCTTGTCGGTCAGCTTCACCGTCACGTTCGAGGCGTCGGCAACGACATGCGCGTTGGTGAGTATCACGCCGTCGGGACTGACAATGAAGCCGGAACCAAGACCGCGCATTGGCATTTCTCCGTGCGGTTGGGGCATTCCGAACTGGCGGAAGAACTGCGAAAACGGATCGTCCGGATCGAGCTTCGACCGGTCGGGCGTGAACGCGGTTTTTTCAAGCTTGGAGGTGACACTGATATTGACTACGGCCGGTCCGTGCTGCTGGGCGATCGATGTAAAGTTCGGCAGTCCTGTGGGTATTGCGGGCTGCGCGCTGACCGCTGCCGCGGCAACCGGCGCCGGCGTGGTTGCGGCGATGGCGCTGTGCGAGGGCGAGGCGCCGAGTGTTGCATAACCGGCGAGTGTGGCGACTGAAAGGGCCCCAGCCGCGACCAGGCTCCTTACCAACATTTTCTGTCTCATGATGTGCTCCATGGTTGACAAACAAGTGAGAGCCTTTGCTCTGCATGGTCACGATCATAGGAGCAGAAAATTAAGACAGACTTAAAGAATCGCCGGACTGGTCACCTCCACCGCCTCCACGGATCGATCCGGCAACGCGAAACTTTCAGAAAATTCCCGCTCGCGGGTCGTGTGCACACGCCACAGCGATAATATAGGCGAGCGCCATCAAGGCCCCGATCCAGGCAACGACCCGAATTGATCGCGTGGATCCGCGTTTGAGCGCGATGCTGCCCAGCACGATGTAGGCAAGCAGCGCCAGCACCTTCGCGGTCAGCCAGCCGTCAACGAATGGATACTGATGCAACAGCGTCGCCAGCGCGATGGCCGAGGTGAGCAGCACCGTGTCGACGACGTGCGGCACGATGCGCATCCAGCGCTGCGTCAGCAACGGAGAACCGGCCAGCATCAGCCAGCCGCGCACGACAAATCCGGTGGCGCTGACCGCGACGCTGCCGACATGGACCGTCTTCAAGACCGCGTAGATTTCCGCCACGAGCGCACTGTCAGCCTGGACCAAAGCTCAAGTGTACAGACTCGCAATTTTGCCAACAAACAAGCCGCGCCAAACAGGCTGTTGAAAAGCGTAGCGAGGATGGCCAGCTACAAGGCCTCAGTTGCCAAATGAGGCGCGCAGAAACCGGAGCGTACTTCGGCGTACGTGAGGATTTCGAGCACCGTCTCATTTGGCAAATGAGGCGGCAGATGGTCAGCAGTAGCTTTGCAACAGCCTGTCAGGTCAGGCCTCGGGGCCGACCCCCAGCGGCGGCGGCGCAATATTGACAATGTGGGTGAACAGCCGGTCAAACCCCTGGCGCGCATCCAGACCCAGCAACGGATCGAGATGGCCGGAAAACACTTCGCCGAGTTCCCGCCAGTCTTCAGGCAGCAGAACCTGCTCGGCAATGGGTAACAGCACTTCTTCCTCGGTGCGGATGTGCCGGCGATAGGCCTCGATATAGTCGTGCAGAGACTGCACCAGCGGCATAGCATATGCTGCCCCGCCTTCCTCGTAGTGCAGCAACCGCTGCTCGACCACGCGGATGGCCAGCATGCCCTGATGATGCTCTTCCTCCAGCTTCGCGATCACCGCGTCGGCCGCGCCCGTGCGCTTCTGGATTGTCGGAAACAGATACCCATCCTCCTTGGGATGGTGAAATCGGTCTGGAAACGAATCGATGTAAAACAGCATCGCGCGGAGCACTCTGATATCGCATTTTTCACCGCGCTCGATCTGGCCGGCGAGAAACTGCAGCCCGTGCAACACCGCAGTCAGCGCGCTGTGCTCCTGCCGCAGTATGGATAGCGCTTTCATCGCGTACCGCCGCGCCGTCACGCCGGCCACACAGGCAACGAGGGACGGGCAACCGGCAGGCCTCGCCCGGGATGCGCGCCAGGCGTGCCATGACAGCGGCGCGGTGGATCACAAAAGTGGTTCATAGGGACTCCTTGAACGAGTGCCTCCAAACGGAAAACCGGGCGGCGCAGATGCGGCGAGACGGTTGCGCAATCGCGCAAATTCCGCGCGCGGAGACGTGCCGAACAGCGGATCATTGTTGGCGGTGAACGCGATCGCAAGGCGCACCCAATCGTCATCTCCCAGCATCAACTCGGCGAGCGGCAGGAGCTCCTGCTCCTCGCGCCGCATATGCGCGAACTGCACGTCGACAAAGGTTCCCGCCGCCGCGCCGAGCTCTGCCAGAGCGTTTGGCCGGTGCCCCTCCAAGTGCACCAGCAGACGCCGCAGTTCCCCGGTGTCGGCCAGGGATTCGCGGTGCTCTACGGCAAGGATATCGAGGAGCGGCGGCCGGGTCCCGACGCGCGACTCAATGGCGGAAAACAGGAATTGCTCCTCTTTCGGATGATGAAGGCGGTTGGTGAATTCCTCAATATAGTACAAGATCGACGCCAGCAATTCACTATCGGGCATCAGCGTGCCCCCGCAAAACTCCTCCAGCAGCGAACACAGCAGGCGCAGCACTTCATGCAGCGACCGATGCTCGGTCCTGAGTACCGCGATCGCAATGTGCCGCGCCATCGTGATTGCCTGCACCTCGTTGCCCCGTCCCGCATTTTTCAACTGCCCGACGCGACTGGCCCGACGCGCCCGCATCGCCCTGCCGGCTACGTACTGGCGACATGCTCAACGATGCAGTATCGCGGCGGCGGCCGGTTGGCCCCATCGGCGCAGGCCGTTCTCCGGCATCGGCCGGGTCGCTGCGTTGTAGGAAATTTCCGAGCCCTGTCCCGATCCGGTGGCCGATGCCAGTGCCGCGCGCGCAACGCGACCGGGGCCTGCGAATTGACCGAAATCAACGAAATCAAAAAAAATCGAATCCCGTGTTGAAACACAGCATCTTGCGGATTAGTCTTGCTGAAACCACAAGATATGGTGTTAACCTGAAGTTTAGACACTCGCGGTCAC
>PLYG01000006.1 GCA_003153335.1 Betaproteobacteria bacterium
ATAGATTCGGGGCGGTGGTGGGCCGAGAAGGATTCGAACTTTCGACCTTGTATCTTGTTGCTGGGCAGCTTTAGGATCTGGTGCTGGTTGACGAAGGGGCAAGGGTTTGGCGGGACCGTGCAGTCTGTTTCGACCTGGGGTGTCACTAAGCCCGTTCCGTAGCTTAGGACGCACGGTCTTCGCCGCTTCTTGGAGTCCGTACAGTTGATAGATCGCAAGATCGCATTGCAAGGAGGGGCCATGGGAAGCGCGCCGAACGAGCCGATTGGAGTGGGTATTGATATAGCTAAAGACGCTTTTGAAGTAGCGTTGGGTGACGAGGAAACATTCAACCTGGCCAATGACAGCGGCGGTTACGACGCGCTGCTGACACGGCTGCAGGAAGTGACGGTCGGGCTGATCGTGTTGGAGGCGACCGGCGGTTATGAACGCGCCGTGGCTTGTGCCTTGCAGGCGGCAGGGTTGCCCGTAGCGGTGATCAATCCGCGGCAGGGGCGGGACTTCGCCAAGGCGATGGGCTACCTGGCGAAGACTGACCGTCTGGATGCACTGGTGCTGGCGCGCCTGGCGGCGGTATTGATGCGTGAGCCGGATCGCGACAAGCTGGTGAAACCGATGCCGAGCGAAGAACGGCAGCGACTGCAAGCCTTGGTCACCCGGCGCCGGCAACTACAGGCGATGTTGATTGCAGAACGCCAGCGGCTGCCGATGAGTCACCCCGCCACGCATCGCGGCATCAAAGCCATGATCAAGGTGCTGACCAAGCAGTTGGAGCGCATCGAAGCGGAGATGTCCGGACACATCGATCGCCATCACCAGGACCTGGCCAAACTGCTGAGCAGTGTCAAAGGCGTCGGCAACATCACCTGTTGCACGGTCATCGCCGAGGTGCCCGAGCTGGGCCGGCTTAACCGGCGGGAGATCAGTGCCTTGGTGGGCGTGGCGCCGATGAATCGGGATTCCGGCACCATGCGTGNNGCGTGGCCGCCGCATGATCCATGGCGGGCGGCCCACGGTGCGGGCGACGCTGTACATGGCGGCGTTGGTAGCGAGTCGTCATAACGAAGTGCTCAAACGCTTCTACCAACGCCTGCTGGCGAGCGGCAAACCGAAGAAGGTGGCACTGGTGGCATGCATGCGTAAATTGCTGGTCATCTTGAATGCCATCGCCAAATCAGGCCAGCCGTGGGACGCATCGCTCCACGGGGCTTGACAAGCAAGACAGTTGCTACGGACTATCGGTATTTGTGTCCGGGTTCGATTCTTCATGTTGGTCGGCATTTTTCGACGCATGCACGGCAACCCAAACATGCCACCAAATTGATGGCGCAGGACTTCCGAAGGTTGCGGCACTTCATGGCATGCATCCAACCGACCCAGTACCGACCACCCTGCAGGGCACCCCGCGCGTGAGCAAATAGGGAGTTCGCGCCTGGCATTCCAGCCTAACCCATACCGAGCCGCAAATAGCACATCCCGACTCGCGGCCAAGAATTTCGAACGAGGGGGAAAGAAAAGAGCCGGATATTGGGATGGATCAACTTATGGGTTCGTCCGTCTTGGAATTGCTGTCCCCTCGTAGTATCCTGAAAAACTGCAGAGAACTTGAGCAGCGGTCAGCAAAGCAATTTCAGCAGACTTCGATAGGGGGCATGATGAACGCTCGGTTCGCCAGCCTTGTAGACACGCAATTGCTGCTTTTCAAGTTATCAACTGTGACCTTCTGCAGGGCAGTTCAATTCTGGGTCCAGCTTGCCGACAGGCAGATCCATGTCTTTGGTGGCCTGGGTGAAGAAGAACATCGATCTCACCCTGCGATCCCCCGAGGACCGTCGCTCGTGGACCACTACGGCAGGCGTGAACATGACATTGATCCGGAACACGATGTCTGAGCGAATGGCAAGTGTATGAAACGGTGCGCACGTGATCGCCGGGTGCACCTAATTATGAGGATCTGGTTCTTAAGGACATCACACCAGGGCTAAGGCATTGATGCCCGCCAGTGCTCTCCAACCTACCCAATACCGACCCGCACTCCGCCATAGCCGTCCCGGAGGCAGCAATACCGACCCCAAAGCTCACCCCGATGTGCAATCCAGGGTCTTGCAGTTTCCGGCAGAGGGAACCCCGCAACTGCCCATGAATGGCAGTTCGGAATAGATTCGGGGCGGTGGTGGGCCGTGAAAGATTCGAACTTTCGACCTACGGATTAAGAGTCCAGCTCACTCTGAAATTTATGGTTCAAAAGATGAAGAATCGTAAGTGATTTTTCGTTGGTCGTCGTTCCTGGCGTCGGGAACCGAACCTATCCCGAACCTCGTTCTTGATACTCCCCATTCTTGGGTGTGCAACGCGAACGAAAACAATCAGTTGCCCCGATCTTCACCGAACTTGCCCCGAACTATGCAACTTGGGGGAACCACCGACAGGGAGAGGCACTGCCGGCGGGGTGAAAGTCCAGGGCCTGAGGTTGCTCCACGCTTCACTCAGCGGACCGCGCGGGGGCCGGGAGGGGGTCGGTAACCGCGCGCTGAAACTACCCCGCTCGGGACCACTCCGGGCCAGGGCGTGCCTACCGACGCCGCCCCCGGAGCTGCCAAGCGGGGTTGGCGACCGCGCACCCCGGATTGCCCGGTCCGATCGGCGACGGTGCTTGGACATGATCGGGACTGCGGACAAGATTTTCAATTACGCCGATGTTCCCGGTCAATGATGGCTCCGCGAGTGACTGCACAGCCAGCGGAACCGGTCATTGAAGTACGCTCCGGCAAATCCCGCTGTCGGCCAACTGCGGACAGTCGACCTCGGTTCAGCGTAGCAGCCCCTCGGCCATTGAACGGCTTGCTGTCCTGGCTACCTCAACCCAGCACTGTGCCGGCACTTACTGCACGGAACAGAACACCACGCCCTCGCCGCTCCAACCCAGCCCGATCATCTGGTTATAAATCGTATCATTGGTGGCATAGCGGTGATTGGAATCATGTTGCGCGAAGCGACCGTTATACGCCCGCTTGATTGGGTTCGTACCGGCGGGACAGACCCCGGAGCTTGTGACCGGCCAACCGGAGAAGTCGTAGCTCTCGAAGTGCCACCCCGGGTCCAGCATGACGGCCGCGCATTCGTCCGGGTCGATGGTATAGAAGTGGCCGTTGGGACCACCCGCGGACTGCACTCCATAGAAGCGGCAGACGCGCGCGGGGCCGCCGCTCTTCCAGGTCTGGCCAGTGCGGCTCCAGCCGGGGCCGGCGCTGCCTCCGTCAATCGCCGTGGCCTCGTTCGGATCGGCGGTGATGAAATAGTGATTGAGGGTGGTGTTGTAGAACTCCACCACCGGGGTGGTCGTTTCGACACCAACGTAGCTGGCAATGAACGTCGTGGTGCCGGCGGCTTCGGCGGTCCCGGCGATCAGGATCTGCGCGTCCGCCTGTACCGCAATACTCGTTGCGTTCGTATAGGAAATACTCACAGCCTTGGCGTGGTCAGCGCCGCTATCGGCTACCGCGCTCGCGGTGGCTAAGTCCGCACTGGTGATGATCGGCGACACTGCGGTCGGCGCGCCGCCGTTGGCAATGGAATAGAGCGCAACGCGGGCGGCCGAAGTCCCATTGCCCACCTCGTTCACGACCACAGCCATCGTATCCGCGGCCACGCCCGCTACCCCCCCAACAAAGACATTCTGCGGGGGATAGGTGAAGGTGGTCGCATTAAGGGTGCAGTCGGCCTTGAGTTGGCGGCCAAAAAACCGCGCCCCATTCGCCTCCCCCACGAAGCTCACCAAGCTGGAACCGGAGTCATAAAACCCGCCAGTCGTATCCGGGAGCACGAACTGGTCGCTACGCGGAAGCACCTCCTTCACGGTAGTCCCACAGGTGCCCGGGTTCCCCTGAAGATCGAAGTTGGCCACGCCGATTCCCGGATGGGCAGGGTCGAGCCTGCTCGCGCCCCCAATGACCACCCCGTTCGGGGTCGCCGCGATCCACCGGCCCTGAAAGTCCCCCTGGGCATACACATGACCGCCATTGCCGAAACTGGTGACCAGTTGGCCTGTACTGGGGTCGAACAGATAGACCCCACTACGGTATTGCAACGATGGCGAGTACTGGGCCTCTACCGCGAGTAAGGCAATCAAGGGAGAAGGTGTGGCTGCCTTACCGAATCCCGAGTCTAGGGCAGCCAAATGGGTGCCGGGGGCGACAACTGCGCCACCAACGAAAGAAATGCTGCCACCGGTGAGAACAGCGGGTGGCACGGTCAAATTGTCGACGCCGATATCCGCGCCGGTGTCCGCGTCGAACAAGCGAACGATCGCGTTCTTGGAACCGTCCGACACCTCCACAATAAGTATGTTTCCGCTCAGCGTCGCGCCGGTGACGTTGCCGTCTATTTCCCTTGTTTGCTCACGATTGGAAGAACCGAGGATTAAGATGACGGCCCGGAATTGATCGCGATAATTCGAAACCATGATATATCCGTTCTCAGTTAAACGCGTTAGAACGCGAAAAGGATCTCTGGCAATTGTGTGCTTTGTGGCGGTAACACTAACTAGTGAGCCTGGCGGGTCATCCATTGCCAAACCGCTTGTTGTGAACCAGGCCAGCAGCAGGCCGCCCAGAACCTTCACATAGACGCGCATGACTTACCTCCCACTAAAGGAATGAAGCCCTGACTTTCCGGGTCTACTTGCTGTCGCTCAACTATCCCTTCGCCTAACGCGGAAAACCAGTCAAAGTCGAGTCGATCCGACTTCGTGGTGTGCGTGCCAAGCCCCTCGCGTTGACGGCTGCCACGCTATACGTTTCCGTTCAGGTTGTCAACGTCAAGGAGTGTGAAATTGTCCGTCGAAAAACACTCCTTTGCCCTTGTCATCAGGTGATCGGTGAGTTTCCGCATGGCGCCGTTTCGCGCGTTGCCGTGATCGTCGGCTTCCCATGCGTCGTCAATGGCAGCAACGGGTCGTAACCGGGAATTCGCTCTCCCGAATTGAACGACCGCTGTCCAGCCCTTTGCGGTCATGCACCAACGCGGCGCGACGACACGCCACGATCCTTCCAGGAACCCGCGCAACCGCCGCCGACAAATCCATCCCGATTCTGCGCGTTTCGGCGCCCACTTTCCGCGTTTCGTCACAAGCCCATTGAGGGCCTTCCCGCATCCGGCTACATTGCACCCATCAACAACGCACCGCTGCAAGCAAGCAACCTCAAAAGGGAACAGCCATGAAGACGAACATAATGAATCGGATCTACGCTTTGGCAATGAGCGCAGTGTTCGCCACGGTTGCCACCGTTGGTGTCGCCGTAGTGATGACTTCGAGCGGCGAGCATGCCTTCAATGCTGCTCAATCCGCGACACTTAGCCAGGCGCATGACCTGACCGGCTCCAAGAGCTTGGCACTGTAGCGCCAATACAGCCGCTGACCCCGGACCGGCAACCGCGCCGCCCCCCCCCACGCCTGACCTGCCACGTTTCACTCAGGGACCGGAAACCGCCGAGCGGGGCAAACGATCGCGTGTCCAGGCGCAGAACGGGGGGTTATGTCAAACGACTCCGCCGCTTTGCCGGTTCTTCGGCGCCTTGGCGGGGCCTGATCCTTATCGCGTTACCCATTGCTTACAATCGGCAGGCAATCGGCAAATTTAACGTGGAATCGGCGGACAGGCTCCATGTTTCGTGGATCGCCGGACAGAATCGATGTGAGTTGTGCCGTCAACGCCAGGACTGCATTCGAGTTCCGAACTACATCGTAAGTGAGTTGTGCAGGGTAGCCCGCGAGCGTCCTGGATAGAGGATGAAGTCTTCCATGAGTATATGAGCCACGATGATCTGGTTGCATGGGTAGGAAGCCTCTGGGAGTTCCCTTTGGCATACGATGCCAAGTACTCCTTGTTTGAGCGACTTGGGTACATTTCCAACATCGAAACCCTCAACAGCGCAGCCGATGCTCAGACACCGGCGCAAGCCTTAGAGCAAAATCGGGAACCTGAATTCGATACAACATCAATCCGAATTTCTTCAGCCTATCTACAGGACAAAGAGGCAGCCAATGCCAAGTTTAAGGGGCATCGTTTCAAAGTGACCGGGGTATTGGCAGATGCGCCCCCCAATCCCGCGATTATGGATTTGTATCCCAAAAACCCGCCAAGAGCGTCGTTTTTGATAGGTTGGCTTGGCGCTTCCGGAAAATTTGATTCTAAGACCACGGTACTTTTTTACTCCAAATCCAAATACAGCCTAAGTGACTCTCAGAAACTGAAGTTTAGACACTCGCGGTCACCGACCGATGCCAAAGGCATGTCGACGGCGCGAAATTATTTTCAACAAAATGCAAAAAAATGCTTGACACAAAACCCGTTTCGCGAGGTCGCCGCGCTGCTCGCTCGGGGTTGTTTTTAGAGCGAGCAGCGCGGCGACCAATGAGGGATCGTTCTCGATCTCGGATGCTCCTTCATGCCTCTCGCGGCCTCGGTTTGTGCTCTGCTCTCGCAGTGGGTTTCGTTTCTCTTGGTGGCCGTCCCACCGCGCTCGCGCCGTACCTTCGCCGAACTCTTGATCGGCTCTATGCTCAACCCGGAGGGGTGGGTCACTCGCGCTATCGGCGCCATCTCGCGCGAAGCGCACTGGACCACCTACTACAAGCTGATCGAGCGCGCGCAGGTGCCGGTCGGCGACCTGTCTGTCCGTCTGCTGCAACTCGTGCAAAGAGTGTTCCCGAGCGAGCTGGTGAATCTGATCATCGACGATACGCTGGTTCCACGTTGTGCGAAGACCGGAGCAGGCATCAGCATCAAGCACGATCACAGCCACAAGGCCAACCGGCCCACCTTCCTGAACAGCCAGTGCTGGGTCACGCTGGCCCTGGTCGTGCGCGTGCGCCTGGGTTCGGCCTTGACGGTGCCGCTGCGCTCCTGGCTGGTCGAGGAATCCGGTCAACGCGGCAAGCTCTGGGTGGCGCGGCAGCTGATCGACTCGATCAGGGCGTACGTCAAGGATGCCCGCCTGCTCATCGATGCCTGGTTCATGCGCCGGAGTCTGATTCTGCCTCTGCTCGAACAGCGCGTGCGAATCATCGGCCAGGTGCGCCGGGATACCGCCTTGTACTTCCTTCCTCAGCCAGAGCCGCGGCGGCGGGGGCGCAAGCGCAAGTACGGCCTGCGCATCGACGCGACGGTACTCGATGCGTTGCCGGCGACGGTGCTGGAGCTCACGCTCTACGGCAAGGTGCAGCCAGTCCGGGTGCGCTCGGCCATCGCGCTGGCGCGATTTCTGAAGGGGCTCGCGGTGCGCGTCGTATGGTGCGAGATGCGTCAGTCCGACAACACCTGGTCGCGCCCACGCCTGCTCCTGGCGACCGAGACGGAACTCTCGGCGCAGCAGGTGGTGGAAATCTATGCCGAGCGCTGGGGTATCGAACCGCTGTTCCACAATCTCAAGCGGTGGTGGGGCGTGACCAATCTGTGGCAGCAATCGAAGGCCGCGCTGGAGTTGTGGATGCAGATTCGTTCGACCGCGTACGCGTTGATGCAATTGCTTGCCCTGCAGCTGTGGCAGCCATTTCCGCTGATGGCGATAGCCCCCTGGCGCAAAGGCATGATGATCACCGCCGGCCTCTTCAGCCAGTGGATGCGCATTCAATTTATCGGACTTCGCGTGCGCGACGCCTACAACCCGAAGTCGGGTCATTTCGTGATGCCTTTCCCTGGACAGGATCAGCGTTTGCAGTGTTGAGTCGCGGAGCACGGCGAAAGTTGGTGTCGAATCGCTTCGTTGTGGTCTCTGTCATGGCTCGCCGCCGCGGAACTTTCGCCCGGCGGCAGGTGGCGTGTGTCTAAACTTCAG
>PLYG01000532.1 GCA_003153335.1 Betaproteobacteria bacterium
TCGAACCCCGGAGCGCAGCGGCGGAAGTAATCGAGGTGGGCGACCATTCGCCGGTGCGACTCGACCTCCACCCGGGTCAGGTCATTGACGCTCACGCCGCTGTACCCGCTCAGCCGCGGCCCGAGGAACAGGGCGACCTCGTTGCGCCACCCGACCACCGGGCGCTCCACGAACCCGAGCTCGCCCGCGGCGTCCTCCATCAGCCGGCGGTGAGCGGCGGGATCGTCGCGCTTGAAGGCCAGCCAGCGGTTGAAGTCGACGCCGGCCCAGATCCACCCCGTGTTCAGGCAGTGGGCGATTCCGACCCCCCCGCTCTTGGCGTCGGCCTCGAACTCGAGCCCCGCCCGCGCGCACACGTCGAGGTCACCGGTCGTATCGACCACGACGTCGGCGAGGATCGCACGCCGGCCCTCCTTGCTCTCAAAGGCGACCCCCTTCACCGTGCGCCCGTCGAGCAGCGGCTCGGCCACCCAGCTGTGGAGCAGGAGCCTGACCCCCTCGGCGACGAGCATCTCGGCCGAGAGGTACTTCAACCATTCCGGGTCGATCATCGGCGACCAGGTGACCGTGTTGCGAAAGGCGCCCTGGCGCTCCCGCCAATGGCCGACGCGATCGGTCTCGGTAGAGCCCCACTCCGATCGGGGGGCGCCGGCGACCGCGCCCTCGGGCAGTCGTTGCAGCAGCTCGGAGCCGATGCCGGCGATGACCAACCGGCCGTGCCAATCGGTCATCCGATCGATCCAGATGACGAGCCCGCCGGTCGACAACCCGCCCAAGTGGTTGTAGCGCTCGACCAGAATAACATCGGCGCCCAGTCGTCCTGCTGCTATTGCGGCAGACGTCCCGGCCGGGCCGCCACCAACCACGAGAACGTCGGTTTCGGCGAAGACCGGAATGTCCCGGGCGGCCTCGTGATGGGTCCGATTGGGACGGGGACGTCGGGGCTGCCGTTCGCCCCCGTCGAAGAGTTCGATGCCCTGCTCTTTGCCGATTGCGTTGGTGAGATTATCGCCGCTCATGTTCGATTCCCTTGGCTGGCGCGAGATATTATCCGCGCGTGTGTCACAATTGTTCGCCGATTTGCGGCGGGTCCGGTTCGCCACCAGCCTCCCGGTGCCCGCAATACCAGGTGGTTCCTCCTGTGTGGAGTCTGTGCGCCGGGACTCTCGGCGTCAATGATTGTGTGAATAATCTGCTGCAATTGAGCAGTTCTGATCATAACTGATCACGGTCGGCAGAACAGCATCATGCACGGACTTGAATCTGTGGTCCTTCATCCGCCTTCGACTGCTCTGGTGTCGGTGATCGCTGCTGCGCAAGTTCGATTGATCACACACATACCCAGTGCGTCTGCGCGGGTGCAGTAGGTAAACGCTACAATCGCTTGATGTGTGGTCGATACGTAACACCAGGACAACAGGACATCGAACGACTGTGGCACGTCCGCGGCACTGATGGCCTGTTCTCCGCCCGTTACAACGTTGCGCCAACGATGCCGGTTCCGATGGTATACGTTGACCGGTACGCGGGCGGCCGGCGACTCACGCTGGCACGCTGGGGGCTCGTACCATCTTGGGCCAAGGGACCACAGCCGCCGTCGCACACGTTCAATGCCCGGCTGGAAGACGCGCCCGGCAAGGCAATGTGGCGCCAGCCCTTCCGCAGCGCGCGCTGCATCATCCCCGCGTTGGGCTGGTACGAATGGAAGGAACGGGAAGTCGTCGATCAGGCGACCGGCGAGGTCAGGAAGTACAAGCAGCCGTATTTCATGCATCTGCCCGGCAACCGGCCGCTCGGCTTCGCGGGCTTGATGGCGTGGACGAAGGTGGCAGGGTCGGACGAGTGGACCAGTAGTTGTTCGATCCTGACCACGGCCGCATCGGGTACCGCAGCCGACGTACATCATCGGATGCCGGTTGCGCTGGCTGAGTCAGCGCACGACGCATGGCTCGACCCCACGCTCGTCGACCCGGAGCAAGTCAATGCCCTCGTCGCTGAAAATAAACTCGCCCGCGCAATCGAGAAGCATGCGGTCTCAACCCGCGTGAACGGCTCACGAAATGACGACTCGTCATTGCTTGACCCCGTTCGCCTGGAATAGCAATCCTCTAACGTCAACGCCCGGAAAAAACGCTGCGGGCGATCATGTTGAGCTGGGCTTGGGAAGTGCCGCCCCCGATCTGGAACATGCGCACATCGCGCAGCATGCGTTCCAGGGGCAGGTCGCGGGAATAGCCGGCGGCGCCGAACATCTGCAGCGCATCGCTCACCACGTGAAACGCCTCGTGCGCCGTGAACGCCTTGGCAATCGATGCTTCCTTCATCCGCGGCAGCATCACGTTGTTCGCCAACTGGCGCGCGTTGCAGGCCGCACGGTAGACAAGCAGCCGGGCCGCCTCGAGCTTCATTTCGCTCCCCGCCATCATCCACTCCAACCCTTGGAAATCCTTGAGCTTTTGCCCGAATGCTTCGCGCTGGCACATATAGTCCACTGCCAAATCGTGTGCCCCCTGGGCAATTCCCAGCGCCACGGATGAGGCGCCGATGCGTTGGGCGTTGTAGCCGTTCATGAGCTTCTTGAATCCGTCCTTTGGATCGCGGACCACCAAATTCTCTGCGGGAACCTCGCAGTTTTCAAAAATGAGTTCGGTCTCCGGAATTCCACGCAGGCCCATCGCATCCTCGACCCGGCCGAAAGAGAAGCCGGGCGTTCCCTTGTCCACTAGGATGCCGCCGATCCCTTGGTCGTTCCCTTCCCGATCGATGATTCGCGCGAAAATCAAATTGGTCCGGGAGATGCCGCCGCCGGTGATCCAGT
>PLYG01000067.1 GCA_003153335.1 Betaproteobacteria bacterium
GCACGGCACCACGTACGGGGGCAATCCGCTCGCCTGCGCCGTCGCGGAAGCGGTGTTCGACATCATCAACACCACCGAGGTGCTCGACGGCGTGAGATCCCGCAACCGGCTGTTCATCGAAGGCCTGAAGAAAATCAATGCGTCCCGCAAGCTGTTCGCGGACATCCGCGGCGAAGGTGTCTGGCTGGGCTGCGAACTGGTCGATGCGTACCACGGCCGTGCGATGGAATTCGTGCGTGCCGGACATGACGCCGGCCTGCTGCTGCTCGTTGCCGGGCCGGACGTAATCCGGCTGGCGCCCGCGCTCACCATCAGCCTCGATGACATCATCGAAGGGCTGGGGCGCTTCGATCAGGCACTGGCCAAGGCCACCTGATTGCGGCGGCCGGCACAACCAGGCTGCCGTTCCCGAACAGGCGGGAATGGCAATGTGACGGGCTCACGCGCCATGTATTTTCCAATAGCTGGATAGAACACCACGACCCAACGCCAAGGCCCATGCTCACCGTGCGCCCAGCAGAGTCGTCCGACCTGCCCGCGATACTTGCGATGTCCGGGCGCACCGGCACGGGACTCACGTCGCTGCCTGCCGACGAGAAGCGGTTGCAGGACCGGATCGAGCGGTCGCTGCGCTCGTTCAACGGCGGAGTCGAGCGCGCCGACGAGTGCTATGTATTCGTGCTCGCCGACGTCGGCAACGGGAAGGTGGCGGGAATCTGCGCCATCGAGGTGGCGGTGGGGCTGCGCGAAGCGTGGTACAACTATCGGGTCGGGACCCTGGTCCACGCCTCGCGGGAACTGGCCGTCTACAACGCCACGCCCACCCTGTTCCTGTCCAACGATCATACCGGCCACACCGAGTTGTGCTCGCTGTTCCTGGATGCGGAGCACCGTCGCGGCAAGCTCGGCGCGCTGCTGTCCAAGTCGCGCCTGATGTTCATCGCCGAGTTCCCCGAAACCTTCGGCGAGAAGGTGATCGCCGAGCTGCGCGGCAGCCTCGACGCCCAGGGCCGCTCGCCGTTCTGGGAAGGACTGGGCCGGCACTTCTTTGCCATCGATTTTTCGCGCGCGGATTACCTGACCGGGATGGGCAACCGCCAGTTCGTGGCCGAGCTGATGCCGCGCCATCCGGTGTACACGGTGCTGTTGCCCGAAGCGGCTCGCGCCGTGATCGGCGAAGTGCATGACGACACCCGTCCGGCGCGCTCGCTGCTGGAAGCGGAAGGATTCCGGTACGAAGGCTATGTCGACATTTTCGACGCGGGCCCGACGGTCGAGGCGTATCGCGACAACATCCGCGCGGTGCGCGAATCGCGCATCTTGCATTTCGTCGAGCGTAACGAACCAGCTGCTGTTGACGAACCATGGTGGCTGGTCAGCAATCGCCGGCTGAAGGACTTTCGCTGCGTGATCGTGCAGGCGGGCAAACGGGCGCGCCCGCTGCCCTTGGCCGTAGACGCCATCGCTACGTTGCATTTGCAGGCGGGCGAGAGCGTACGCGCCTGCCTGCTGATTCCGCCGCACAGAAAAAAACCATGAGCAACGGCAAAGTCGAGGCCAACTTCGACGGCCTGGTGGGACCCACGCACAACTACAGCGGTCTGTCGCCCGGCAATCTGGCAGCTACGTCGCACGCGATGCAGCCCTCGAACCCGCGCGCCGCGGCGTTGCTGGGCCTCGCCAAAATGAAGGCGCTGGCTGATCTTGGATTCGTGCAAGGCGTGCTGCCGCCACAGGAGCGGCCCGACGTGCCCGCGCTGCGGCGGCTCGGATTCGCGGGCAGCGATGGGGCAGTCGTCGCGAAAGCGGGGAAAGATGCGCCGCACCTGCTCTCGGCCTGTTCATCGGCTGCGGCGATGTGGGTGGCCAATGCGGCGACGGTGTCCCCTGCCGCCGACACAGAAGATGGGCGGGTGCATTTCACCCCGGCCAACCTGGCCAGTTCCTTCCATCGCACGCTCGAGGCCTCCACGACCGCGCGCGTGCTGCGCACGATTTTCGCCGACACCGCGCACTTTGCGCATCACCCGGCACTGCCCACGGCGCCCCAATGCGGC
Organism: Betaproteobacteria bacterium; assembly: GCA_003153335.1. GTDB lineage: Bacteria > Pseudomonadota > Gammaproteobacteria > Burkholderiales > Casimicrobiaceae > PALSA-1005. Next base: position 2,058 of record PLYG01000067.1, read on the forward strand.
GATGAGGGCGCCGCGAATCACACCCGGCTTGGCAGCGATTACGGCGAGCCCGGCGTCGAACTGTTCGTCTTTGGACGCGATGGCTTCGACGCATCGCGTCCGGCGCCGCACCGCTATCCGGCGCGGCAGACACTGGCCGCATCCGAGGCGATCGCTCGTCTGCACGGCCTCGCGCCGGCGCGTTGCGTGTTCGCACAGCAGAATCCGGAAGCCATCGATGCCGGGGTGTTTCACAATGATGTGATCGCCGTCGGGAACAGGAACGTGCTGTTCTTCCACGAGCAGGCGTTCCTGGACGGCGCGCGGACGATAGCGGCACTGCGGCGCGCGCTTGGTGCCGTCCAACTGCACGCCATCATGGTTCCCGCATCAAAGGTCTCCTTGGCCGAAGCGGTGGCGACGTACTTGTTCAACAGCCAATTGTTGTCGCGCGCGGACGGCAAGATGCTACTGGTGGCGCCGGCGGAATGCCGCACCCGCCCACGCGTCGGCGCGTATCTGGATGAACTCACTGCATCCGGCGGACCCATCGCCGAAGTGCTGACCTTCGATCTGAAGCAGAGCATGCAAAACGGCGGCGGCCCCGCGTGCCTGCGCCTGAGAGTCGTGCTCGACCCCGCTGCGCGAGCCGCCGTTCTTCCTGGCGTGTGGATCGCCGCCGCGCTCCATGCGCAATTGGTGGCGTGGGTGGAGCGTCACTATCGAGACCGGCTCCTTCCCGCCGATCTCGCGGATCCCGGCTTGCTGGACGAATCGCGCACCGCACTCGATCGCTTGACGCAACTGCTGCAACTGGGCAGCCTCTATCCGTTTCAGCGCGAGCCGGGCACCGTCGAATAAGGCGGGGCGTGTTGGCCAATCTCGCCGCCGGCGCGATCTGGAGCGGCATTTTTGTCGGCCCGCGCGTCCTGCCGCAGTACGATGCGCTGACATTCTCGTTGGCGCGCTATCTTTGCTTTGGCGTGCTGTCGTGCCACCGCGCGGCAGCGTATCCGGCGTTCAGGCAAGGCCGATGATGATCCGGCGGTTCTGCCGGCCCTTGTTCTCGATCTTGGTCACTGCGATCCGGCCGATTTCCGCGGTGTTCTTCACATGCGTGCCGCCGCAGGGCTGGAGGTCGACACCCTCGATGTCGAGCAGGCGCACCCGCCCATGCCCGCTGGGCGGCTTGACCGACATGGTGCGCACCAATTCCGGCCGCGCCGCCAGTTCCTCGTCGGCAATCCATCTGGGAACCACCGGATGACCTGCCGCGATCAGCGCATTGAGGCGGGTCTGGATCGCCTCTTTGTCCAGGCTTTCGGTGGCGACGTCGAAGTCCAGCCGCGCCTTGTCTTCGCCGATCGACCCGCCGGTCACCCCGCCGGGGACGATCGAACACAGCAGATGCAGCGTCGTATGAAAACGCATGAAGCGGTAGCGGCGCTCCCAGTCGATAGCGGCGGTGACGGCTTCGCCCGGCGCCGGAGCCCGCGCACCCGAAGCGGGCACGTGTATGACCATATCCGGTCCCTCGCCCTTTACCGTGTTGGCAATGGGAATGTCGCCCAGCGCCGACCGTAACACGCCGGCGTCGCCAGGCTGGCCACCCCCCGTCGGGTAAAACACGGTCCGGTCAAGCTGGATGCCGCGTTCGTCGACCACGGTGACCACTGCTGCGCAGTCCGTGACATAGGCATCTTCGCGAAACAGCAATGTGCTCATGGGTTTTCTTCAATTTCCGATCGCTACGGCCCTAACCCGGTAAACGAAGCATGGGTGATTGGCGTTATAATGCCAGAAGCTGTTGTCCGTCTGGAGGTTTTCCATGTCCCCGTCCCGTGTTTTGATTCCCCTCATGATCCTCGCCCCCGTGTTCATCGTCGCGGGCTGCGCATCGACCCCGTCCGAGCAAGTGGCTGCGAAGGAATGCAAGGTTGCGGTCGCCGATTTCGCCGGCAAGCCGGCTAAAAACGTCTCGCCGGCCGAGCAGGCCGCTGCGGAAATGCGTGTATCCCGGCTTGCCTACGCGCGCGGCGGTTACGGCACCGGCACGAACCTTCTGGCAGACATCTCCCGCGACTGCTATTGAGCACGGCGTTTCCGGTCTGATCCCGCGCCCGGGCACGAACGCGTCCGGGCAGGGGATTGTCCTGCACCGCTCGCGCCTCAGCTCGGCGCGCCGGTAACCGGCTGCGGCAAATGCCGGACCCTGCGCACCGGCGATACGTTCATCGCCAGGCCTGCCAGCATCAGCCCGAGCACGCCGACCAGGAGCAGCGTTCCCGACAAGCCCAGCCACTCGCCCAGCGCACCGCCGGATAACGCCCCGAACGGCGCCGCCACCAGGGCCAGGAAGCGCATCGTCGCCGTCATCCGTCCGAGCAAATGGTCGGGCGTAATGGCCTGGCGCAGCGACATGTAGTGGATGCCGAACAGCGTCGCGCTGAAGTCGAACACGAACAGCGCAGCCCCGAACGCGAGGGCGGCCGGCCAGCCGGTGCCGGTGTTGAGCGCGATCGCCACCCACGCGGCGCCGGTCCCGACAAAGCCATAGACGATCATCGGCCCGACGCCAAAGCGTTTGCCGAACCGCTCCGCACACAACGCGGCGGCAAAGCAGCCGAATCCGGCGAACACAAACGCCGCACCTATCATCCCGGGCGAGAGCTGCAATGTGCGGGTCGCAAACAGGATCATGATCGCCGCCTGCATATGGTGCAGCAGTTGCCACACGGCAATGGTCCAGGCCAGCGAACGCAGGACCGGGTTGTGCCAGACCAGCTTCAGGCCTTCGCCGATTTCGCGCCACAGGTCTTGCTTTGAATGCGCCGCCGGCGGCATGTCCGCCCGAATGCCGCGCAGCAGCAACGCCGAGGCGAAAAAGCTCAGCGCATCGATCAGGATCGCGAAGGGCGCGGTGAACAGCTGAATCAACCAGCCGGCGATGCCGGGGCCCGTCAGTTGCGCGGCGTTCTCGCCGAGCACAACCTTGGCGTTGGCTTCGATCAGCCGGTCGCGGCCAACCATTTGCGTCATCAGCACCTGCGCGGCGGCCCCGCCGATCGCGTTGCCGGCGCCGACCGCGAAGCCCGCGAGGTAGAGCACCGGCATCGACAGCCAGTCGGTGAACGCCGCCAGCGGCACGATAAGCAGCGCCGCGCCCCGTCCGATTTCGGACGCGATGACAATCCGCAATTTCGAGCCGCGATCGATCCAGACCCCTGCAAACAACCCGAGCAGCCCGAACGGCAGCACCTCGAGCGCGACCAGCACGCCCATTTGCCATGGGCTCGCGTGCAAGAGCAACGCCGCTGTCAGCGGCAGCGCGAGATTGGTAATTTGCGAGCCAAAGGTCGTGATCGTGAACGATCCCCACAGCTTGCGAAAATCGGCATTACCTAAGAGCCCGGGATCGGGCCTGAAATTCTTGAACCAGCGCTTCATGATCGCCTCGTTGTTGTTGTCGGCCGCGCTTGTGGCGCGGCGCCAATCATTCGCGCGTGGAAGGGTTCTTCCACGAGAAATCAAAACGGGATGACGACTGAGGTGCGTCCCGCTTAAGCCTGCTTTAGCGGGACGAAAGGATGTCCTGCTAAGTCGGGCTGGGTACGTCGACTCCGGCCAGTGCGAACGCCATGCGACCAACGCCGGGCCCGCGCCGCCGGTTACCCGGATGCGCAGTCATTGTGAATTTGGCGTTGAAGTGCGACACAGTTTGGTGGCCCAAATAAATTGACGAGACTGAGATTCTAGCCAGATGCGCGGCGGGTGGCAATTGCAACGGGCCGGGCGACCTCAGCCGCGGCGGGAATCCGTTGCAGGATTGCCACGCCGCCAATGTACGGTTGCCCTATTGGGCGGCCGCCCGTCTTGCCGTATCGATATCCAGATACCACCACGGATACTGCTCGAAAGAATGCGACTTCCACCCCTGCACCCAGGGATGGAGCAGCGCGTTGCTGTAGCGAAAGACGCCCAGCATCGCTGGCGCGTACGTGTAGTGATAGTCAGAAAGCTTCCGGTAAAGCTTGTTCCGCTCGGGCCCATCGGGAAGAAGCTGCGCCTGCTCGAATATCCGGTCGTATTCGGCCAGGCGGAAATTGCCATAGTTGGACGTCCCTATCATCTTGCTGTACAGGTGATTGAGGAACGACTCGCCTTCGCGGACGGCGGCGATACCGCCCAACTGCCACGCGACCACCTTTCCCCCACGCGCCTCCTTGAGCGTTTCCGGCCATTTTTGCTTGACGAATTCAGTCCTGATGCCGATGTCGTCCATGCTGCGCTTCCACAATTCGTCAAACTGCCGCGTGAGCGCGTCCGGTTCAGTCCAGAGTTTGAACACCAGCGGCTTACAGCCCGGCAATTCGCGAAAACCGTCGCCATTGCAGTCCTTGTAGCCAAACTTGTCCAGCAACGCCCTGGCCTGTACGGGGTTGTACGGATCGGGACGCTTCAGGTCGGGGTCGTGCCCGGGCAGTCCAGGCGGGATCGGTTGCGTAGCCGGCATCGCCTGCCCCTGCCGAATGACCTTGATTTCCTCGCTGATGTTGTAGCCCAGCACGATCGCCCGGCGCAACGCGATTTTTTCCTGCGTGTAGCCGCCTATGGTCGGGTCCTCCATGTTAAAGAAGGTATACGTGAAGGACGGTTCGACGGTGCGCATCCACTGGATGCCCTGGCGCGCAAACTCGGGCTTGAGCTTACCACCCGCGACCACCCGGTTCACAAAATCCGCCGGCACATAGACAAAGTCCAGTTGCTTGGAGTCGAAGGCCAGAAAACGCGGATTCGATTCTTCTATGATATTGACTTCGACCCGGCCGATGGCCGGAATCCGCTTGCCCTTCATGCTCGCCACGATATCGCGGTCGGCCGGATCGGTGCTCACGGGAAAGATGACCTCGCGAAAGGTCGGGCTGGCTTCCAGGATCACCTTGCTGCCCTTTTTCCACTCCTTGATCAGGTACGGCCCGGTGCCCACCGGATGTTCGACCGCCCAGCCGCTCCCATCGCCATACGCTTCGATGACTTCGCGCGCGACGGCGCCCATCGCCCAGTGCGTCATGTTGTCCAGCAGGTTGTAGTCGGGCCGGGAGAGCTTCAGTTGCACCGTATAACGGTCGAGCGCCCGCAGCCCATCGAGCCTGGTGTCATAGTCGAACTTGTTGGTCTTTTTCGCCCGTTCGATCAGCGCGTCGGCGCCGATGATCTGGTCCTGCAGCAGGTCCATGTTGGGCGAGCGCACCTTGGGGTCGAGCAGCCGCTTATAGCTGTAGACATAGTCGTACGCGGTCAGCTCGCGCTGCTGGCCCTTGAACGCCGGATCGGCCGCGAAGTAGATGCCCTTTCTGATCTTGAACACGAACGTCTTGCCGCCATCGCTCACAACAGGCAATGCCTCAGCCGTGTTCGGGACCAGCTTGTACGGACGGGCCAGATAATCGTAGGCATAGGCCGAATCAAAAATTGCGCGCATCACGTAGCCCGAATACGCGTCGCTCATTGCCTGCGGATCAAAGCCCGTCACGTCGACCGGGAATGCCACCCGCAGGGTCTTGTTCATGTCGACCGCACGGGCCGCGGGCAGCAGCGCGATGGCGGCTAGCGCGCCCGCGGCAAGCAACCGGCCGATCCGATACCAGCGGCCGCTCACTTCAGCGCCGCCTTTTGCTTGTTCGCGTCGATATCCAGAAAGACGAACGGAAACTGGCTGAAGCTGTTCATTTTCCAGCCCTGCACCCACGGATAGACCAGGGCATTGTCGACGCGGTTGGTGGCGAACAGCACCGGGGCGTAGGTGACAAAATGATCGGACAGCATCCGGTAGACCTTATTGCGCTCCGGTCCGTCGGGCAGCGTTTGCGCCAGTTCGTACAGCCGGTCATACGAGTCCATTCTGAAGCGCGAAAAATTCGAATAATCGATGTACTTGCTGTACAACTGCGCCAGAAACTGCTCCCCGTCGCGTACCGCCGCCAACCCGCCCAGTCCCCACATCATCACCTTGCCCGCCTTCGCCGCCTTCAACGTATCCGGCCACTTCTGCAGAATGAACTCGATCTTGATCCCGATCGCGTCCATGCTCTTTTTCCACAGTTCGCTGAACTGGCGGCTGATTTCGGTCGAATCGGTGTGGTACCTGAGCACCAGCGGCGAGCAGTCCGGTAATTCGCGGAAGCCGTCCCCGTTGCAGTCCTTGTAGCCGAAGCGGTCGAGCAAGGCCCGGGCCGATGCCGGATCGTACGGATAGGGCCGCTTCACATTCGGATCATGCCCCGGCAGGTTGGGTGGAATTGGTTGCGTCGCCGGAATCCCCTGGCCCTGGCGCAGCACGCCGATCTCCTCGGTAACGTTGTAACCGAGTCCGATCGCCCGCCGCAGCGCGATCTTTTCCCTTGAATACCCGCCGATCACGGGGTCATCCATGTTGAAGACCGTATAGGTCCAACCGGCCTGGATGGCACGGGTCCAGTTAATTCCCTGTTGCGCGAACTCCGGCTTGAGCTTGCCGTTGTCGATTACGCGGTTGACGAAATCGGTCGGGATGTAGACAAGATCGAGCTGCTTCGACTGAAATGCCAGAAACCTCGGATTCGACTCCTCGATAATGCTGACCTCGATCCGTCCAATCGCCGGCAGCCTCTTGCCCTTCATTTGCGCCTCGATCGCCTTGTCCGCGGGGTCCTTGCTCTCGGGCCAGCGGCGATCGCGATAATCCGGATTGGCCTCGATCACGACCTTGCTGCCCTTTTTCCATTCGCGGAGCACGTACGGGCCGGTGCCCACTGGATTGTTGAGCGCCCAGTTGCTGCTGTCGGCGTATTTTTCGATGACCTCGCGCGCGACCGCACCGGTGGCCGAGCTGGCCAGGTAGTCGATAAACGTATAGTTAGGCTTGACGAGCCGGATCTGCAGCGTATAGCGGTCAAGCGCCTGCAGGCCGGGAAGCGGCGCGCCGTAATCGAACTTGCCGGACTTTTTCGCGGCCTCGACCTGTTCGTCGGCGCCAACCAGCTTGTTTTCGAAGATTCCCAGGTTGGGCGATCGCACCTTGGGATCGAGCAAACGCTTCCACGAATAGATATAGTCGGCCGCGGTGAGTTCGCGCTTCTGCCCATTGAATGCGGGGTCGGGCGTGAAGTAGATGCCCTTCTTGAGTTTTATGACGAGTTTCCTGCCCTCATCGGTGATTTCCGGCAGCGCCTCGGCGGTATTGGGAACCAGCTTGTACGGCCGGGCCAGATAGTCGTATGCGAGCAACGGCTCGAAGATCACGCNNTGATCGCCGCCAGCGCCACCAGCCACCATCCAATCCACTTGCGCATCAACTGCTCCTGTTCAATCTACTGATCCAACGCCGGCTAAGCGCCTGTCGCCGGGAAACGCGCGCAGCCGCTCGGGCGAGCGACCGCGTTTGCGATACTACCGATTCAACCGCCCGCCTTCCGCTTTGCGAGATCGATGTCCAGATAGCGCCAGTTGTGTTCGTAAAACGCGTGCTGCTTGTAGCCCAGCACCCAGGGGTTGGTCAGCGTGTTGTTGATCCGGTTCAGTTGCATGTGCCACGGCGCGTACGCGACAATGAGGTCAGACATCTTGCGATAGAGCGCCGTGCGCGCGGGTCCGTCGGGCAGGCGCTTGGCTTCCTCGAACAGCTTGTCGTATTCGGGCAGGTTGAAACGCGAATAGTTGTTCTGGCCGATGCGCTTGCCGTAAACCAGGCCCAGGAACGATTCGCCGTCGCTGATCGACGAGAACCAGCCCAGACGCCACATTTGCAACTTGCCCTGCTTGGCCTGTTTGAGCAGTTCCGGCCAGGGCTGATTCACGAACGTCATCCGGATACCGATGGCGTCCATGTTCTTTTTCCACAATTCGGAAATTTCGCGGTCGCGCGCGGTCGTTGCGCTGCCCTGCTCGATGGCGAGCGGCTTGCAGCCGGGCAATTCCCGGTAACCGTCGCCGTCGCAATCCTTGTAGCCAAATTTGTCCAGCAATGCCCGCGCGGCAGCCGGTTCGTATTTCAACTGGGGCTTGGCATTCGGATCGTGCCCGGAAAGATTCGGCGGCACCGGTTGCACCGCGGGCAACGCCTGCCCCTTGAAGCTGACCCGGATCAACTCTTCGGTATTGAATCCCAATGCCATCGCCCGGCGCAACGCGATCTTTTCCTTTTCGTAGCCGCCTACCACCGGGTCGTCCATGTTGAAGTACGCGAAAATCAGGCCGGGTTCAGGCACCCGGTACCAACTGACGCCCCGCCTGGCGTACTCGGGCTTGAGCTTGCCATCGGCGAGCGCTCGATCGGTCATCGCATAGGGCAGCTTTTCATNNCTTTTCATAATCGGTCTGCCCGCTGTCGAACGCGAGCAGCCGCGGGTTGTCTTCCTCGATGATGCTGATGTCGATGCGGCCGATTGCCGGCAGGCGCTTGGCCCGCATCTGCGCGACTATGGCCTTGTCGGCAGGATCCGCGCTTTCGGGAAAGTACTCTTCCCGGAAGTTCGGATTGGCCTCAAGCAGGATCTTGTTCGCGCGCTTCCAGTCGCGGAGCACATAGGGACCCGTGCCCACCGGATTGCTCATCGTCCAGCTGTTGCCCTCGGCGCCATACTTTTCGATCACCTCCCGGGCGACGGCCGCCATCGGCGTCTGCGTCATGTTGTGCACCAGGACGTAATCGGGGTCCTTGAACCTGAGCCGTATGGTGTAGCGATCGATCGCCTGCATGCCCTCGATTTTTGCGTCGTAGTTCAGCTTGCCGGTCTTTTTCGCCTGGTCAACGACCGCGTCGGCGCCCACGAACTTGTCCTCGACGTAGAACAGGTACGGCGAGCGCACCTTGGGATCGAGCAGCCGNNTTTTGATCCGTATGGTCCACGTCAATCCGCTGTCGGTGATTTCGGGCAGCGCGGCCGCGGTATTGGTCACCAGTTTGTAGGGCCGCGCCAGATAATCGTAGCTATAAAGCGGATCGAAAATGTGGCGATTGACGAAATCCGAGTACAGATCGCTGATCGCCTGCGGATCGAAGCCGGTCTCCGCGACTTGAAACGCTATGTGCAAAGTCTTGTTCATGTCGGCCGCGTTACCGGCGCCGATGGTGGCCAGCGCGCACGCCAGTGCCGCCATGGCGAACCGGCGCGAGAGCCGGGTAATGCGCAGCAACCGGGCCAGTCCGTCCCAGGGCTTACAACAGTTTTTCGATGGCACCGGCCAGCTCCCTGGGTTCAGTCTGCGGCGCATAGCGCTCCACGACATTACCCTCCGGATCGACCAGAAACTTGGTGAAATTCCATTTGAT
>PLYG01000258.1 GCA_003153335.1 Betaproteobacteria bacterium
GATTGGACTCGAACCAACGACCCCTACCATGTCAAGGTAGTGCTCTAACCAGCTGAGCTACGCGCCAAACGAGGAGCGGATTCTATATGAAAGAGGGGGGCGTTTCAACCCGCAATGTGGTTTTCATAGAGGGAAAAGTCGAGGAAGACTCGCTTCTGAATCCTGGTGAAGGCGGACCGCCGCCAAGTCGTGGCGACCAAAGCGCGTGCCGCTTGTCCACGAATTCGTGCTGTGCCCACTTCGAGCCTCAGCTGTGCCCACGCACGAAGATACCGTACCAGATCGCCGAACCCAACCGCGCGGCATTATGCTTTCCATCCCTGAATTTAAGATAGAATATCGTTCAATCAATGAACGATATGCATAGTTCATTGCCGGCCTCACCGGAGACTGCCGTGTCGCGCCTTGCTTGGCGGCGCGCTGCTGGGTGCCGGCGCAATGGGAGGTAATAGCGTGCAAAGTCACTATGGCTCGGAGCCGCCGGGCCCTGCTGCGGCGGCTCCAGTCGATTCGAAAGTCAGGAGATCCAAAGGCATGCGCAACGTGAGGCGTGTCGGATGGAGCTTGCTGCCACCGTTAACGTTCGTCGCCATCGTCGCACTGTGGGCGGTGGCTATCCCGATCTTCGGGATACCGCCCTACTTGTTGCCCGGTCCGGGCGGAGTTTTCACCCGGCTGATTTCAGATACGCCCCAACTTTGGGATAACTCCCTTGTCACGCTAACAGAGGTTCTATTGGGTTTTGGCCTGACTCTGTTGTCGGCAATACCGCTCGGGCTGGTCATTGCCCTTTCGCCGTTGGCCAAACAAATAGTCTACCCACCCTTGATGCTTTTGCAGTTGGTTCCGAAAATTGCGGTCGCACCGCTGTTTCTCGTGTGGCTAGGCTTCGGAATCGAATCGAAGGTTCTGCTGACGCTGCTGATGACGTTCTTCCCACTGCTGCTGGCCAGCATCAGTGGATTCCAGATTCTGGACAACCGGTTTCTGTACCTAACCCAGTCAATGGGTGCCAGCTGGTGGCAGACCTTTCGCTACCTTCGGATCCCGGCGGCGCTGCCTGTCATTTTTTCGGGCATCAAAACGTCGGCGACGATCGCCACTACGGCAGCCATCGTCGCCGAGTTTGTCGGCGCCAACAAGGGCCTGGGGTATGTGCTGCTCCGTAGCACCAGCACCATGGACATGGAGCTCACTTTTGCCGTCCTTGTCGTACTCACGATCATCGGCATCGCCATCAACTACATCGTCGAGTTTGCCGAGTGGGCGATGACCCCGTGGGAGCGCGCAAAGAACAACTAACGAGACCACGGGTCAGGGTGTTCCCCGGTCGCGGCCATATAAAAAAACCCCTGTTTTTGGGCGACCATCCGGCCAGCCCTCAACTTCAACCTTAGAAGGAATTCAAATGCGTAAATCAATTGGCAAATTGTGCATGGCCGGCGCCATTGCTTCTGCCGTCGCCCTTGCCGCCAGCAGCGGCGCGGTCGCCGCGACAGCGATCACCTTCCAACTCAACTGGGTGGCGGGCGGGGCGAATGCAGGCTTCGCTGCTGCCCTTGCCGAAGGCTATTACAAAGACGCTGATCTGGACGTAAAAGTCGTCGAGGGCAACGGTTCCGGCAACACCGCCCAGATGGTTGCCAGCAACCAGTCCCAAATTGCTTACGCCGATGCAGTGACGATCAGCCAGATGATCGCCAAAGGCGCGCCGATGAAGGTACTGTCCACGGTCTACCAGTCGAATCCGAACGCGGTCCTGGCGTTGAAAAAGACCGGGATCAAAGCCATCAAGGACCTCGCAGGTCGCAAGGTGGGTGTCCCGTCCGGTTCGTCCCAGACAACAATGCTTCCCCTCTTCCTGACCGCCAACGGCCTGAAGGAGTCGGACCTGAATCTGATCAACATGCCGCCAACGTCGATGGTTCCGTCGCTGCTGCAGGGCCAGGTCGATGCAATTCTTGGCTCGATCGATGCATACCAGATCCAGCTCGAGGCACAGGGCGCGAGCCTCGACATATTCAGATTTGCCGACCATGGCGTGCCCACGGTCAGCACCTCGATCTTCGCCAACAACAGTTACATCAAAGACAACCCCGAGGTTGTGCGGAAATTCATTGCGGCAAGCCTCAAGGGCTGGAGCTTCGCTCTCGATAATCCGGAAAAAACGGTCAAGGACCTCAAGAGTACCTTCCCCAGCATGAACGAAAAGCTGGCAACCGCGGAGCTGGCAGCCATCACGCCGCTATTCTGCAGCGGTGGCGCGAAGTACATCGGCAAGGCCGAAGACGCGCTGTGGGCCAAGAGCCAGGATCTTCTGTCCCAGGTCAAGCTGCTGCCCACAGGTCAGGATCCCAAGACGTACTACACCAACGATTACCTGCCGAAGGCATCGGAAATGCGTGCGTGCAAGCCCTGACGCACCGACATGCTTTCACCCGACAGCGCCGAATGAAAAGAGGACCCAGTCATGGCTGACCAACGACGAACCGGCTTCTGCTACTCCGACCTGCACGTGGGGATGGCCTTCCGCAGTCCCGGCCGCACGATCACCGATGCCGATCTCGTGGGGTTTGCCGGACTCACCGGGGACTACTCCGAGCTGCACACCAGCGACGTCTACGCCAAGAAAAGCCAGTTCGGGCGCAGGGTGGCGCACGGCATGCTCGGTCTGGCCTATGCCCACGGCCTCATGTGGGCCCGAACCGGAGAACTGCGCGAAACCGCTGTAGCGTTCCTGGGAATCAGTGATTGGAAGTTCATCGAACCAATTTTCGTAGGCGACACCATCTTCGTGAACTATCAGATCAGCGAACTCCGGGACAGCAAGTCCCGGCCGACGCAGGCGATCGCAACTTTCGACGTATCGATCATGGACCAGAACGACCGAATCGTCCAGCGAGGCAAGAAGGCGCTTCTGGTTTCCAAGGTGCCCCTCCTGGCCGTCGCGGCCGGCGGCTCGCCCCGCTCAATAAAAGAGGAATCGAAGTGACTGCCACGCAAATGACTGCCGGACAGGGAGCGGAGATAAAGTCCGGCGTCCCGATCCGGATCAGTCACGTGTCGAAGACCTTCGGCGAAGACGGCGACAGTCCGTTTCAAGCGCTCAAGGAAATCGACATGGACATCGAACCGGGCGAGTTCATCTCCGTCGTGGGGCCATCCGGCTGCGGGAAGAGCACTCTGATGCTCATGGTAGCGGGGCTGCTCAAGCGCAGCCACGGCGACATCGTGGTGGGCGGGAAGTCCGTGACGAAACCCATCACTGACGTCGGGATTGCTTTCCAGGATCATCTGCTCCTCGACTTCCGCAGCGCCATGGACAACGTCATGCTACAGGCGGACATTCGTGGCCTGCCCAGGAAGAAGATCGAGGCCAGAGCCAGGGAGCTTTTCGAGCAGCTCCGCCTGACCCCCGCGCTGGAAAAGTATCCCCGCCAGCTGTCGGGGGGCATGCGGCAGCGCGTCTCGCTCGTGCGCACTCTGGTCCACGATCCTTCGGTGATCCTGATGGACGAACCGTTTGGCGCCCTGGACGCCCTGACGCGCCTGCAGGTTCGCATGGACCTTGAAGCCCTGTGGCTTCGCCGCAGGCCTACCGTGCTGTTCATCACCCACAGCGTGGAAGAGGCTGTGGGACTCTCCGACCGCATCTTCGTGATGAGCCCCAGCCCCGGCGAAGTTGTGGACGAGATTGAAGTGGATCTGTCCCGCCCTCGGCCCATCGTCCTTGGCAATGCACCGGAGTTCGCCGCGTACGTGGACAGGATCTACGGGCATTTCGAAAGGATGGGTGTGCTGCACGGCATTGACGTTCCCAACGCCCAGGCAGGTGGGTCATGAGTGCCCGCAGCGACACATCGCAAGCAGGTTCGAACCCGCTCGTTACCGTAGTCCTCAACGGGACGATTGCCGAAGTCGGGATCAACAACGGTCCGATCAACCTGGTGAACAAGGAAATGCTGCGCGCGTTGAACGATGTACTGACAGAGCTTGGCGCCCGCACGGAAATCTGCTGTCTGATCCTGCACGGAGGACATGCCCGCGCCTTCTGCGCCGGGAGTGACATCAAGGAGTTTGCCCATCTCCGGAAAGACGCCAGCGAGCACAAGATCCTGTTCGAGGACATGGTGCTCCGCCGTTTGGCGCGCATGCCCATGCCAACGATCGCCGCAATCGACGGTCCCGCGCTGGGCGGCGGACTGGAACTGGCCCTCGCGTGCGATCTTCGCGTCCCGCGGCGCGGGGTTGTTATGGGCCTGACAGAGTCACGTTTGGGTGGACTTGCAGGGAGCGGCTCCGTGCGGTTGACGCGCTTGATAGGCCCCGCGCGAGCCAAACAAATGTTGTTTACCGGAGAGATCGTCGCCGACGATCAGGCATTGGCCTGGGGGCTGGTGAACCGCGTCGTCACTGACGAGTCGGCGCTGGATGGGGCCAGGGAGCTTGCCGCCACCATCGCCTCCCGCGGTCCCGTCTCGAACAGGCTCGCCAAAGAGCTCGTGGATGCGGCGCAGGACCTTCCGCTGGACGCCGGCTTGTCAATGTCGACTACCGCTCAGCAGAAGATATTCGATAGCAACGATCTCCACGAGGGCGTATCAGCGTTCTTTGCCAAACGTCAACCGGAGTTCAAGGGCCGATGAACGAGCCCATTCAATCGATGAACACTATACAAACTTCAATGCCGGGCTCACCGGATAGCGGCGTGTCGCGCCCGTTTGGCGGCGCGCTACTGGGTGCTGGCGCAGTGCTGGTCTGGAATGACGTGGTAGAGCAGGGCCGCGACCAGTTCTATGAGTGGCACGACAAGGAGCACATTCCCGAGCGGCTGGCTATTCCCGGTTTTCGCCGCGGACGTCGCTACGCCAAGCACGGCCACTCGCCCGAGTGGCTGACCATGTACGAGGCCGACGACCTCGGTGTGGTGGTGTCCCCGGAATATCTGGAGCGACTGAACTCGCCGACGCCGGGTACGGTGAAAACGCTCCGATACTTTCAAAACACATCGCGTGCAGTCTGCCGGGTCGTTCATTCGGTGGGGTCAAGCAGCGGCGGTCACGTGCTTGCGATGCGCATGGATGTTCCTGCGGCGCAAACGGATGCCATGTGTCGATACTTGAGCATGGAAGTGCTACCGCGTGCCATGGCGCTGACCGGCGTGGTCGCTTGCCATCTCTACACCTCCGACCAGCGTGCCAGCCGCTTGAACACGGCTGAGTCCAGTACGCGCGAATTCGACGTTCCTTCCTGGGTGCTGCTGGCCGAGGCTACTACTCTCGATGCTGCGGAGCAGGCGCGTGCGTTGATCGATGGGCCGGAACTTCAACGCCTTGGCGTAATCGTGCATGGCGACGCCGCGATCTACTCGCTGGAAATTTGCCGACTCGCGCGGCCGGTGACGGCTTACTGAGCAATCGCTCTGGGTCGTTCCCGGCGATCCGTGAGCGCATCGATGCGCTGCAACAGGGAAGCTGTCGAGCAAGGAAGCTTGAGGCGCAAGGCGATTGACACTGGAGAGACGGATATGGAAAAAATCACGGCAGACGAGGCGGCGCGACTTGTTGCAGATGGCGACGCGATCCTGATCAGCGGTTCGGGTGGCGGGCACTCGGTGCCGGAAGCCCTGCTGGCGGCGGTCGAGCGGCGCTTCCTGGCAGAAGGCAAGCCGCACGGACTCACGTCGGTGAGTGTGGTTGGCGTGGGCGATCGTGCGGCTTTGGGCGCCAGCCACCTCGCGCACGAGGGGCTGCTCAAGCGAGCGATCACCAGCGCGCTGGTCGACTCGCCGGGCCTGGTCCGGCTGGCGGCCGAGAACAAGATCGAGGCCTACACCCTTCCGCAAGGCGTGCTGTCGCAACTGATGCGCGACATGGCGGGTGGCCGGCCCGGGCTCATCACCAAGACCGGTCTGCACACGTTCGTCGATCCAAGGCAACAGGGGGCCCGGCAGAGCCCGTGCACGCCGCTTGATTTCGTGGAAGTCGTTAACCTCGCCGGCGAGGAATGGTTGTTCTTCAAGCCGGTGCCCGTCAACGTTGCGTTCCTGCGCGGTACGACCGCCGACGAGGATGGCAACGTGACGATGGAGCAGGAGGCTGTGTTCGGCGAGATGCTCGCCATGGCGCAGGCGACGCGGCGCGCCGGAGGCATCGTCATCGTGCAAGTCAAGCGGATGGCACGCCGCGGTACGCTGCCGGCCAAACAGGTGAAAATCCCAGGCATCCTGGTCGACTTCGTGGTCGTCGATGCTGAGCAGCGCCAGACCTATCTCACCGACTACGACCCGAGCTATTCCGGCGAGTTGCGTATTCCGATTAGCGACATCAAGCCGCTGCCCTTTGGACCACGCAAGGTGATCGTCCGCCGCGCCGCAATGGAGCTCTTTCCGGGCGCCATCTGCAACCTAGGCGCCGGCGTGTCAACCGGACTGTCGACGATCGCCGCCGAAGAGCACTTGCTCGATGCGGTGCATCTGACCAACGAACAAGGCCTGATCGGCGGCGCGCCGATCACCGGCCGGGACTCCGGCGGAGCGCAAAATTTCTCGGCGATGATCGATCAACCGTCGCAGTTCGACTTCTATGATGGCGGCGGACTGGATTTGGCGTTCCTCTCGTTCGCCGAGGTCGACGAAGAAGGCAACGTTAACGTTAGCCGTTTCGGCGACAAGATCATTGGCGTCGGCGGGTTCATCAACATCAGCCAGTACGCCAGATGCGTCGTTTTCAGTGGCACCCTGACGGCCGGCGATCTCGATGTTTGCTGGGAGCAGGGCAAGACCGTCATTCGCAAAGAAGGCCGGCATCAGAAGTTCGTCCGCAAGCTGGAGCAGATCTGCTACAGCGCCAGCATGGCGAAGGAGCGCGGGCAGGTGGCACTTTTCGTCACGGAGCGTGCAGTTTTTCAAATCGGCGCAGAAGGGCTGGAGTTGATCGAGATCGCACCCGGGCTCGACCCCGAACGCGATGTCATTGCGCATATGGGTTTCAGGCCCCTGGTTGCGCGCGAGCTCAGGCAGATGGATACGCGCATCTTCGACCCCGGCCTGATGGGACTCGCCGCGCAGGTGCATGGCAAAGCGCATCGGTATCGCTCGCAACGCGTTGCGCAGTGGCATGCGGCACGCAACACACACAAGGAGGATATGCAATGACGAACACTTTGAGAATCACCGGCGCGACGCGGCTGTATGCGATCGTGGGAGATCCGATCGTCCAGGTGCGCTCGCCGGAGGTCTTCACCGAGCGGTTCGCCGCCGCGGGCGTGAATGCGGTGCTGGTGCCTGCGCACGTGCCCGCCGAACGATTCGACGAAGTCATCCCGGCATTGATGGCATTGGGCAATCTGGATGGATTGCTGGTGACCGTGCCTTTCAAGGCCCGCATGCTTCCATTCGCCAGCCGGCTGGGCCCGGCCGCCGCGTGCATCGGCGCCGTCAACGCGCTACGGCGAGAGGCGGACGGTTCATGGACAGGCGACATGTTTGACGGAGCGGGGTTTGTCGGCGGCATCGAGGGCAAAGGTGCACGCATCCGCGGACGGCGGGTGCTGCAGTTCGGTGCTGGTGGTGCGGGCAGCGCCATTGCCTATGCCTTGGCCGGTGCAGGGGTCGAATCGATTCGCATCGTTGAGCCTGATTCTGGCCGGGTCGAGGCGCTCACCGAGTCGCTGCGCAATGCGTTTCCCGACTGCGACGTGGCGGCAGCCACCTCGAAGCGAACGGATGTCGATATGGTTGTCAATGCTTCGCCGGTCGGGATGCGCCCCGGCGACGGAATGCCCGGTGACATCGGTGCGCTGGCGGCCGACGTGCTGGTTGGCGATGTGGTGGTCTCCGAATCCCCGACGGCCTTGATTCAGCATGCGATTCGCCATGGCTGCGTTTGGGTCAACGGACGTGACATGCACTCGGGGCAAGTCGAAGCGCTCATGGGTTTCTTTGCGTCACGCTTGTCGCCGGTCGGCGGGATGGATTCCCGCTGACACTCCATGGGCCTGCCCATGGAGTGATAATTCAACCCGAGTCCATATTCACATGTCTCACATACCCGCTGAACGATGTCTCGGCATCATAGAGTTGCTTGCCGACGGCGCCAGCAGCTTGCCATTGGGCGAGATTGCGGAGCGGCTCGGGCTTCCGAAGAGCGGCGCCCATCGGTTGCTGGCGACGCTGGTGAGCCTGGGTTGGGCGGAGAAGGATCCCGATACCAGCTTTTACAGACTGACGATGCGACTCGCGATCCTGGGCCAGCAGTTCTACGTCGCCACCGGCATCCCGGACATCTGCCAACCGCTATTGGACCGGCTGGCAAGCCAAAGCCGCGAGTTCGCGCGGCTGGCGGTTGTAGACGGCCATTCGTTGACCTGGGTGGCGCATGCGCAAGGCGCGACGGGCGGTCTGGTATATCAACCTTCCCTGTTGACCAGCACCGTGCCACTGTATGCGACCGCGACTGGCAAGGCCTGGCTTGCTACATTGCCGACCGAACAAGCAATTCAGAATGCGCTCCGGAACGGCTTCCAAGACGCCGACAAGTATGGGCCGAACGTCGTTCGGTCCGTCGACACGCTGATGCGCGAGATCGAGGCCACTGCGCGGCGTGGATTTGGCTTGGCGGTGAACGAGGCGGAGCCGGGCGTTACCGCCGTGGCGGCAGCCATCCGTCCCGCGCGAGGTGGCACCGCCCTTGGCACCGTCAGTGTCGCCGGCCCCAGCGCGCGCATGACAGATAGCCGCGTCCGCGAACTGGCGCCGCTGGTGATGCAAAGTGCGTCGGAGTTGGCCAGCCTGTGGCCTTTGCGGATGCGTTCTGGCCGAGTCATTCCTGGCAAGGACGTCGACGAGGCAGCGTGAGCGCTGGCCAGTAATCGGCCAGCTGAGCTACGCGCCAGAAGCGTGCGATTATTGCTGATCGCTCGATGGGTTGCCAACGGTGCGGCGTGCAGCGCAATAGATGCGCGCCCATTTAGGTGGTCGTGACGAGCGGCGAGGCGCGGAGACTATGCGAGAATCCGAGCCGATTCCGGGCGCATGCAGCGGTTCGCCTGCCTGAGGTCCCCACTTGACGAGGAGTCGCGCATGATAGCAGTCGACGTGCTGGTGATTGGCGGCGGGAATGCGGCCCTTTGCGCAGCGTTGACGGCGCGCGAAGCCGGCGCCTCGGTGCTGCTGCTCGAATCCTCGCCGCGCGAATGGCGCGGCGGCAATTCGCAGCACACGCGCAATGTGCGCTGCATGCATGAAGCGCCCCAGAATGTGCTGGTCGACGCGTATCCGGAAGAGGAGTACTGGCAGGACCTGCTCAAGGTCACCGGCGGCATCACCAACGAAACCCTTGCGCGGCTGGCCATCCGCGAGTCATCGCGTTTCCGCGACTGGATGCGCCGGCATGGCGTGCATTTTCAGGCGCCTCTGTCGGGCACCTTGCATCTGGCGCGGACCAATGCGTTTTTCATGGGCGGCGGGAAGGCGCTGGTCAATGCGTATTTTCGCAGCGCCGCCGAACTCGGTGTGGCGATTCGCTACGACTCGCCGGTGGAATGGCTCGAATTGCGCGACGGACGCTTCGTCGCCGCGCATATTGCAGGCAAGGACGGGGCCGAGCGCATCGAGGCGCGCGCCTGCGTGGTCGCCAGCGGCGGCTTCGAGTCGAATCGCGAATGGCTGCGCGAGGCGTGGGGGCAGGTCGATGGCGAATGGGTGGCGGACAACTTCCTGATTCGCGGCACGCGTTTCAACACGGGCGTGCTGCTGAAGTTCCTGATCGACGCCGGCGCCGACACCATCAGCGATCCGACCCAGGCCCACATGGTGGCGATCGACGCGCGGGCGCCGCTGTACGATGGCGGCATCTGCACGCGGATCGACTGCGTGTCGTTGGGCGTCGTCGTCAACAGGAATGCCCGGCGCTTTGACGACGAAGGGGAGGACTTCTGGCCCAAACGCTACGCGATCTGGGGCCGGCTGGTGGCGCAGCAGCCGGGGCAACTGGCTTATTCGATCATCGACGCCAAGGCCATCGGTCGTTTCATGCCGCCGGTGTTTCCCGGCGTGAAGACGGACTCGTTGCCCGAACTCGCGCGTCAGCTCGGACTGGACGAGGGCGCCTTCCTGCGCACGATCGAGGGCTACAACGCGGCATGCCGCGTCGGGACCTTCGACCATGCGGTGCTGGACGACTGCCATACCGTGGGCGTGGTGCCGCCCAAGACGCACTGGGCAATGCCCATCGACACGCCGCCGTTTTTCGCCTATGCACTGCGGCCCGGCATCACGTTCACTTACCTGGGCATGAAAGTCAACGAGCAGGCTGCGGTGCACTTCGGCGGCCGGCCCAGTCCCAATCTGTTCGCCGCCGGCGAAATCATGGCCGGCAATGTGCTCGGCAAGGGCTACACCGCCGGCGTGGGGATGACCATCGGCACCGCGTTCGGCCGCATCGCCGGCGCCCAGGCCGCGGCGGCCGTGCTGCGCGGAGAGCAACGTGCAGCAGCTTGACGCCCTGACCCGGGAAGCCCGCGCGCTGGCGATGGGCGCCTTGCCGCGCTCCGCCGATGAAGCAGAAGTCGGTCGCCAGCTGCAGATCTGCAATGCCTGTCGCTATTGCGAGGGCTATTGCGCAGTGTTCCCGGCGATGACCCGCCGTCTCGAATTCGGCAAGGCGGACATCCACTATCTCGCCAACCTGTGCCACAACTGCGGCGCCTGTCTGCACGCCTGCCAGTATGCGCCGCCGCATGAATTCGCGGTCAACGTGCCGCAAGCGATGGCCAGGGTGCGCCTCGCAACGTACGCCGACTACGCCTGGCCGCCGGCGCTGAGGGGCCTGTACAAGCGCAATGGGCTGACGGTCGTGCTCGCGGTGGCCGGAGGCCTCGCCTTGTTTCTGCTGCTGGCGATCGCGCGCAAAGGCAGCCTGTGGCACGACCCGCTGGCCGGCAATTTCTACCAGGTGTTTCCCCACAACCTGATGGTCGCCATGTTCGCGCCGATTTTTCTGTTCGCGGTGCTGGCGCTCGGCCTGGGTGTGCGCAGGTTCTGGAAAGATGTCTCCCCCGCGGACCATGCGTTCGACGCCGCCGGCGCGGCGATAGCCGAGGCCACGCGTGACGGGCTGCGCCTGAAATATCTCGATGGCGGTCATGGCCAGGGGTGCAACGAGTCCGACGACGAATTCACGCTGTCGCGCCGGCGATTTCATCATTTTACTTTTTATGGTTTCATGCTGTGCTTCGCCGCGACGTGCGTGGCTACGCTCTACCACTACCTATTCAGGTTGCCCGCGCCGTACCCGCTAACCAGTGTGCCGGTGCTGCTGGGCACGGCAGGTGGCATTGGCTTGGTGATCGGGCCGGCCGGGCTGTTGTGGCTGAACCTGCACCGCGCGCCACTGCAGGGCGACCCGGCGCAGAAGCCGATGGACCGCGGCTTCATCGTCTTGCTGTTACTCATCAGCCTGACCGGTCTGGCGTTGCTGGCCTGGCGGAATACCGGTGGGATGGCGCTATTGCTGGCGCTGCACCTCGGTGTCGTGATGGCGCTGTTCCTGACGTTGCCCTACGGCAAGTTCGCGCACGGCGTTTTTCGCGGAGCTGCGCTGCTCAAATGGGCCATCGAAAAGCGGCAGCCGAGCAAACTGCGGCTCAGCGAAGATTGACCATGCGTGCCCATTGTCGCTCGCTGTTGCCAGGCTTAAGCGAAGGATCCCGATCCACGCATCGCGGGCCCTAACAGCCTGCTAATCCGCCGGCTGCTTGCGGATGCCCGGATATTCATGGTCCTGCGACCGGCAATTGGATCGTCACGGCGATCCCGGCGGCGTCATCGCGGTTGGCGATCCTGGCCGTACCCTGGTGGAACTCGGCAATCAGCCGCACGATGTAAAGGCCCAGTCCCAGGTGCGGCGCGACGCTGCCCGCAGGACGCATGCTGACCATGGAGTCGAAGAGCCGCGCCTGCATGCCTTCTGGCAGTGCGGGCCCCTTGTTTGCAACGCGCAGCACGACCTGGCGTCCGGCCACACTTAGCGCCACATCGATCGTGGTTTCCGGCGCGGCGAAATCGACGGCGTTGGCGATGAGTTTGTCCAGCATTTGCGCGATCAATTCCGGATTGCCCATCACGGCGATGGTTTCGGACGGCAGTATCGCCGCGAAGCGCGCGGCCGGATAGATCGTCCGGTACGCCTCGACGCAACCGGCGACCACCTCGCGCAGATCGAAGCGCTCCCGCGGCGTGTTGGCGATCGCCGATTCGAGGCGCGTCGCTTCCGCCATCGCATCGAATATGAAGTTCAGGCGCAGCAGCCCGGCGTGGGCGCGTTCGACATACACCCGCGCTTCGGCGGCGTTCGCACTTAGTTGCAGATTGTCGAGCGACGAGCGGATCATCGCAATCGGCGTGCGCAGTTCGTGCGACAGCCGCGAGGCCAGGTGTTCGCGGTAATGCGTGTAGTCGGCGAGTCGGCGCAGCACCGCGCCGAATTCGCGCGACAAGTCGCCCAGTTCGTCCCCCGCGGTAGAATTCGCAAGGGGCTGCACGATGCGGCCCTCGGCGTCGACGGCGGCGCGCGCATCGTCGCGCAGCGCCCGTATGCGTTTGCCCAGGCGCGAGGCAAAGACAAAAAGCAGCACCGCACCCAGCAGCACCACGAGTAGCAGCAACCCGAACAGACGCTCGAACGCGAGGTTGCGTTGCCGCAACACGGAGTTGGTTGTCTGCTCGGTCACGACGACGCCCTGCACCTTGTCGCCCGCCCAGACCGGCGCCACCGCGAACGCGACGGCCGCCATGCCATCCTTCGTCGGCCGGGTTCCCGTTGCGAGCACGCCGGACAATGCGGCCTCCAGTTCTTTGCCATAGGCGGGCGGCGCATCATCGACAAAGTCGTCGCGTGGCTGGCGCAGGATCAGCCGGTATAGCGGAGACAGGATCGCCGATTCCAGCCAATCGAGCGGGCGCTCGAGCGGCTGCGCCGCGCCCGCATCGGGTACGACCTGCGGGCGCAGACTGCCGGTGCGCGCGCGAACCTGCTGCGCGCGATCGATCACCCAGATCCGCGAGGTCGCGCGTTCGAGTCCGCGCAGGATCTGCTGAATTTCGTTGCCTGCCTCGGCATGCGTGGCGGCGCGTGCCGGATCGTTGGCGGCCACGGTGTCGAGCATGTCGCGGATCGAGCCGAAGTTCGTTTCCGGACCAGCCGCAAAGAGTTGCGGCCGGTCGTGCAGCGCGGTCGCGACGGCCTGGGCGGTAGCAACGAGCGAGTCGTCCTGCGCCTGGCGCAGGAACCGCTCGAGTTCCCGTATGTATTCGAAACCCAGCCAGGGCACCAGCAGGAAGATGCTGGCGACGGCCAGTAACTTGCTGCGGATTCCGGGCGCGCCCACTTCGCGGCTCAATCCGCGGGCGACTGCCAGCGGTAGCCCATCCCGTACACGGTTTCGATCGCCTCGAACATGTTATCGACCGCCTGGAATTTGCGGCGTATGCGCTTGATATGCGACGTGATGGTGCCGTCGTCGACCACGATGTTCGCTTCGCGCATCAGGGCGTCGCGGTCCTTGACGTGACCAGGATAGCGCGCCAGAGCATGGACCATCCACAGTTCGGTCAGCGTCAGCTCGATCGGGGCATTGTGCCAGCGCACGGTCATCCGTTTCATGTCCAGGGTCAGCGGGCCGCGAGTCAGCAGGTCTTCGAGCGTCGCGGGACTGTTGGCGAGGTCGGCACGGCGAAACAGGGCGGCAATCCTGGCGATCAGGTTGGGCAGGCTGACCGTCTTGGGCACGTAGTCGTCGGCGCCCATGCGCAAGCCGGAGACCACATCGAAGTCGGAATCGCGCGCGGTCAGAAAAATGACCGGCAGCGTCGAGGACATTGCGCGCAAGTCGCGGCACAGCGTAAAACCGCCGTCGATTTCCACGCCCAGCCCGACGTCGATCAGCACCAGATCGGGCAGGCGGTTGGCGAATGCGCGAGTCGCGCTGGCCCGGTCGGGAAACGTCGACACGTCATAGCCGTGCCGCTTCAGCGCGTCGGCATAGTTGTCCCGGATCGCGGGCTCGTCTTCAACAATGGCGATACGGCGGGACATGGCGGGGCGCAGAAATTGGGATGCCGCCGAATATACACCGCAGACGATGGGCGAGGCCACTCCCGTTCATCCTGTCAGCAGATTGCCAGAATTGATCTGCACAATGCCCGGTGTTCTGCCGTGCGCGGCATGAGTTGGGGGCTTA
Source organism: Betaproteobacteria bacterium (assembly GCA_003153335.1). Taxonomy (GTDB): domain Bacteria; phylum Pseudomonadota; class Gammaproteobacteria; order Burkholderiales; family Casimicrobiaceae; genus PALSA-1005. The sequence continues at coordinate 14,242 of PLYG01000258.1, forward strand.
AATCCAATCCAGTTGATGCTCATGGAGCTCGCGACAGCGAATTCCATCCATTAAGCGGTTGGGTGGGGATTACCAGGAGAGAGCAAATGACAGGCAATCGGGAAGTGCAGGGACTGGCGGTGCGGTCGAATCTGGTCGAATTCGCATTGTTAATCGGTGGCGCGCTGGCGACGGCATGCGCGGTCGCCGTGGTCGCAATGGGGGTCGTGCTGCTTCTTGCGCGATAAGCGGAGTGCCGATCGCGAGCGGGGAGGACCCTTCGGCGGCGACCAATGCCGGGCCAGATCGAGCCCACGCATTGGGTCATGGCAGCCGCCGAGTCTTCCCCGGTCGTGACCGGTTTTCCATCAAGACTGGAAATGGCGCTCTGCTTTGACCCCATCCTGCGGCGTGTCGGCTGCTCACGGTTGTGCACTAGGTCCCCGGCTCGCGATGCCGAAAAAAAAGGCCCGGGACAATGCCTCCGGGCCGATAGAGGGAAACTTTGACGGCGGTTCCGGCTACGCGGCCGCCCTTGCGGGGACGATGGAAATCGTGCGCTGCGCCTCCCGAAACTTTGCCAGCACCTCCGCTTCGGCCGCCTTGGCCTGCTTGACGTGCCGGACCCTGACGTGGCCGAAGCCGCGAACCTGTTCCGGGATGCTGGCGAGCTCTACCGCCAGCGCGTGATTGTGCGGCGCGAGCCGGGCGAGCACCTCATCCATCAGCGCCGCGTAGTCCTTGATCAATTGCCGTTCCATCTTGCGCTCGGCGCTATGGGCGAACACATCGGACGCAGTGCCGCGGAAGCGCTTCATGCCGGCCAGCAACCCGAAGGCCTTCATCATCCACGGACCGTATTCGCGCTTGGCGACCTGGCCGGTGACCGGGTCGGGCTTGACCCACAGTGGCGGCGCGAGATGGAATTTCAGTTTGTAGTCGCCCTCGAACTGCGCGGCCACGCGTTTTTTGAATTCGCCATCGGTGTACAGGCGCGCGACTTCGTACTCGTCCTTGATGGCCAGCAGCTTGAACCAGTACTGCGCGACCGCTTCGGTGAGTGCCGTCGAACCGGGCATTCTTGCGCTCTCGGTCTGGCGCACCAGCGCGACGAGATCGCTGTAACGCCTGGCGTAAGCCGCATCCTGGTACGCGGTCAGGAACGTGACCCGGCGCGCGATCATTTCGTCGACCGACTCCGACAGCCGCTGCGATTCGGGCGCCGCTTGCGGCAGTGTCGCCGCGGCCGTCACCTTGGCGCGGTCGACTGCGGCCAGTCGCCCCCAATGGAAGCTCTTTTTGTTCGAATCCACCGCGGCGCCGTTGAGTTCAATCGAGCGCAGGATCGACGCTTCGGATACCGGCAGCAGTCCCTTCTGATACGCATAGCCCACCATGAACAGATTGGTCGCGATGGAATCGCCCATCAGGCCCAACGCCAGCTTGGTCGCGTCGATGAAGTCCACTGACTCGGGGCCGACCGCGCCGCGGATTTCCTGCTCCATCGAGCCCAGCGGGAACTTGAGGTCGGGGTTGCGCGTAAAGTCCGCGGGCATGGCCAGCGCCGTGTTGACCACCGCCCTGGTGCGGCCTTGCTGCATCTTGGCGATCGCTTCGACGCCGACGCCCACCAGGATGTCGCACGCCAGCACCAGATCGGCGTCGCCGGCGGCAATGCGGGTCGCATGCAATGCATCGGGCGTGGCGGCGATGCGCACGTGTGAAAGCACCGCACCGTTCTTTTGCGCCAGGCCGGCCATGTCGAGCACCGATGCGCCTTTGCCTTCCAGGTGCGCGGCCATCCCCAGGATTGCGCCGATGGTGACGACGCCGGTGCCGCCGATGCCGGTCACCAGTATCCCGTACGGCTTGTTGACGTCGGGAAGCGACGGAGCCGGGAGTTCCGGCCACGATTCGAGGCCCGCCTTGGCTGGTTTCCTGAGCTGGCCGCCCTCGACCGAGACGAAGCTGGGGCAGAACCCCTTGACGCAGGAATAGTCCTTGTTGCACGACGATTGGTCGATCGCGCGCTTCCTGCCGAATTCGGTTTCGAGCGGTACGATGGACACGCAGTTCGATTGCACGCCGCAGTCCCCGCAACCTTCGCACACCAGTTCGTTGATGAAAATGCGCTTCGCGGGATCGGGCATGGTGCCGCGTTTGCGGCGGCGGCGCTTTTCGGCGGCGCAGGTCTGGTCGTAGATAATGACTGTCGTGCCTTCGGCTTCGCGCAGCTCGCGCTGCACCGCATCCAGTGCATCGCGGTGATGAACCGTCACGTCCGGAGCAAACGGGCTGGGCGAATATTTTTCCGGCTCGTCGGTGACGACGACGACCTTCCGCGCGCCTTCCGCGGCAACCTGTCTTGCGATCTGCACCGGGGTGACCATCCCGTCATGGGGCTGGCCGCCGGTCATCGCCACCGCATCGTTGAACAG
>PLYG01000476.1 GCA_003153335.1 Betaproteobacteria bacterium
GCCACCGATGACAGCGAATTCTGGCGCGAGGAAAAAATCGTGCGCGGCGATACCGTGGTCGATGTGCTGGCGCGGCTGGGGGTGCGCGACGAGGGCGTGAATCGCTTTCTCCACGCCGATCCCGGCGCGCGGGCGTTGTACCGCCTGCTGCCGGGCAAGAGCGTGCGGGTGCGCATCGACGAGGATGGCGAACTGCTGGCATTGCGTTACCTGACCCGCGACGGCGATCTGCTGGAGATCGATCAGACCGATGATAGCGAATACCGTGCGCAGACGGTGGCGCCGCCGTTTACAACGCGCCTGCAACTGCGTTCGGGCGAGATAAGGAGTTCGCTGTTCGGCGCCGCCGACCTAGCGGGGATGCCCGACGCGGTGACCATACAGCTTGCGGAAATCTTTTCTGGCGAAATCGATTTTTTTCACGACCTGCGGCGCGGCGACCGCTTTACCGTTGCCTACGAAGTGCTCGAACTCGACGGCGAGCAAATCCGGATCGGGCGCGTGCTGGCCGCGGAGTTTGTCAACAAGGGCGTGACTTTCCGCGCTTTCTTTTTTGGCGACACCCAGGACGGTGGACCGGCCGGCGTCTACAACGGTTACTACGCCGAGGATGGCAAGAATCTGCGCCGTGCATTCCTGCGTTCGCCGATGGAATTTTCGCGGATCACTTCGCATTTTTCGCTATCCCGTTTTCATCCGATCCTGCAGACCTGGCGCGCGCACAAGGGCATCGACTTCGGCGCCCCGACCGGCACGCCGGTGCGCGCGNNNNACCGCATCTGCATTACGAATTCCGCATCAACAGCGTGCAGCGCAATCCGTTGTCGGTCGCGCTGCCGGCCGCGTTGCCGATTCCCGCGGACAAGCTCGCTGCGTTTCGTGCCCGCAGCGAACCGCTGTCCACACAGCTCGCTCTGGCGCGCGGACTGCTGTTTGCCGCCGCCGATTGAATGCGCACGCGGCATGGCTGAAGGGCGGCAGCGAGGGGTTTCTCCGTTGTCAGGTCTGAGCGAACGTCCCGCGAACGCCGCGCTCTGCATCGGGCTGATGTCGGGCACCAGTCTCGACGGCGTCGATGCGGTGCTGGCCGACTTTTCGGGTAGTCGACCGGTCGTGCGCGGCGCCGTGTATGCGGCGTTCGGGCCGGAATTGCGCGCCGCACTGCTGGCGCTGCAGGTCTCAGGCCAGGACGAACTGCACCGGGCCGCCGTCGCTGCCAATGCGCTGGTCGATTGCTACGCGGCTGCGGCCACCGCACTGCTGCGCGATAACGGGATCAGGGCCGGGGAAGTCGCGGCGATCGGCGCGCACGGCCAGACTGTTCGCCATCGTCCTGCCGAAGGCTACACGTGGCAAATCAACAATCCGGCGCGGCTCGCCGAAATTACCGGCATTACAGTCGTTGCCGACTTCCGTTCGCGCGATGTCGCGGCAGGCGGGCAGGGCGCGCCACTGGTTCCTGCATTTCATGCGGCGCTGTTTCAGGACCCACGCCGGCATCGCGTGGTGATTAACATAGGCGGAATTGCCAACGTCACGAATCTTCCGCCGGGATCGCCGGGGGCGGGAGTCACCGGATGGGACACCGGACCCGGCAACGTGCTGCTTGATGCTTGGTGCGAACGTCACCGGCATGAACCCTTCGATCGGGGCGGCGCCTGGGCCGCGAGCGGCGTTGTTCGCGATGCGCTGCTGCGGCATTTCCTAGCCGATCCCTACTTTACGAGAGATCCGCCGAAAAGTACCGGCCGTGACCTTTTCAACATGGACTGGCTCGATGCCCGGCTGCAGGGTGGCGAGCGGCCGGAAGATGTCCAGGCGACGCTGCTGCGGCTGACCGCGGAAACCATTGCCCGGGACGTGATGCGCCATTGCGCGGGGCTAAGCCAGGTCCTGATCTGCGGCGGCGGCGCACGCAATACGGCGCTGCTGCGGGGACTTGCAGCCGCGCTTTCGGCGGGTGACGAGACCAACGGCGACACAGCGCCCGTTGTGCAGCCGACGGACGATTTTGGCGTGCCCGCCAATCAGGTCGAAGCGCTGGCCTTTGCCTGGCTGGCACGGCGGACACTGCGCGGGGAGCCGGGTAATCTGCCCGCTGTGACCGGCGCGCGCGGCCAGCGGGTGCTGGGCGCCATCTATCCGGCCTAACATGAAAACGGGCGCCTTGTCAGCGCCCTGTTTCCGTGCCCGACCCGGCCTCGCGGCCGTCAACCATGCTGCTAAGCCGAGAAACTCGACCCGCAGCCGCAGGTGGTCGTAGCGCTGGGGTTCTTGATGACGAATTGCGCGCCTTCGAGATCTTCCTTGTAGTCGATCTCGGCGCCGACCAGGTATTGATAGCTCATCGCATCGATCAGCAGGGTCACGCCGTTTTTCTGCATGGTTGTGTCGTCGTCGTTGATCGCTTCGTCGAACGTGAAGCCATACTGGAATCCGGAGCAGCCGCCGCCGGTGACAAAAACCCGTAACTTCAGTTCGGGGTTGCCCTCTTCCTCGATCAGGGATTTCACTTTTTCGGCCGCGCTGTCGGTGAAGACAAACGGGGCGGGCATTTCGGTGATGGCGTTCATTTGATGCTCCTGACTAGATACATGGTCTATTATGGGGGCGCGCGCGCGTAAGGTCAATCACCCGACCCGGATGTGGAGCGTTTCAACTCCACGACGCTTCCGGCTGCGGGACCGTCAACGACCAGCCTGCCTTCAACCTTGGCTCCAACATGCATTTCGAGGCGCAGGTAAAAGATATCTCCCTTGACCCTGGCTTTGGGCTGAAGTTCCAGGTAATCGGAGGCATGAACCGGTCCCTCGACTTCGCCGTTGATGACCAGGTGCGATACCCGGATTTCGCCCGCCACCCGCGCCTGCTCGCTGATCACCAGCGTGCTCGCCTCGCCGTTGGACGCATGGACGCTGCCGATGACTGCCCCATCAATGCGCAAGCCGCCCGTGAAAACAATGTCACCGGTCAGCGTCGTGCCGGTACCGATCAGGCTGTCGATCCGTTTCATCGGGGTATGGTCTTTGCTCTTTCCAAACACGATGCCTCCTCGTCAGTACTCTGCAATTCGATCTGGATCACCCAATTCAGGGCAGATTCACGGTTTGCGTCACTCTGGGCTCAGCGCTGCCGGTCTGGAAGACTCGCGCCTGCAGGGTGCGCACACCGGCGCCCGGGGCGACCTTTACTGCAACGTCAATGCGTTGATAATATGTGAAATTCAGTTTGAGCGCCATGGCGGTCTCCGGTTGGTCCTCCGGCAGGTTGAGGTGCTGGCGTTTCCCGTCCTGCTGGAGTTCGAGCCCAATGCTCAACTGGCCAGTAAACGGAACGCCTTTGGCGCCCCCCTGAACGACCAGCATGCGCACGCGAACCTGCTCGGATCCGTCGCGCTCAACGGTCGCGCGCTGCACCGTGATCGCGCCTTCCTTGCTGTTGCCCGACACGAGTTGCTGCAGGTAGGACAGTTCTTCCTTGAGCTGCGTGTTTTCGGTCTGCAACATCAGCGCCTGGCGGGTCAGCGAGTCTTGTGCGCCCTTGGCCATTTGTGCCTCGCTTTCCAGGCGCGTCAATCGGCTCGACAATTGGCGGTTTTCCTGCGACAGGCTCGCGACCTGGGTTTCCAACTGGGTGCGCCGCTCTTCCGCTTCCGATTTGTAAAAGCCGCCCAACAGGCGCCCGGCATCGAACCCGGTCCAGACCATCCAGCCGACGATGGCAACGACGCAGCTTAAGCCCAACGCCCGCCATGGCCACGCAATATGCGTTTTGACCGACAGCTTCGGCGCCGAAACGCCGAAGTGCTTGCGCAACTGCTTCAGGCGCTTCAGGAGCGACATGCGGCGCCTGGTCGGTCCATACGCGGAAACAGCCCGGACGCCCCCTAGGGCAGTACCGGCACCTGCGTGAGGCCGGTGGATTCCGGCAGGCCGAACATCAGGTTCATCACCTGGACCGCCTGGCCGGATGCCCCTTTGACCAGGTTATCTTCGACCACCAGGATCAGTGCCGTGTCGCCGTGCTCCGGGCGATGCACGGCGATTCGGCATATATTGGCGGCGCGCACCGAGCGCGTGTCGGGCGTCGACCCGGGCGGCATCACGTCGACGAACGGCTCGTTCGCATAGCGCTTTTCATACAGCGCCTGCAGGTCCACGTCGAGTCGGGTCAGCCGTGCGTAAAGCGTCGCATGGATGCCGCGTATCATCGGCACCAAGTGCGGCACGAACATCAGCCCCACGCGCTCGGCGGTCATCCGCTGCAGGCCCTGTACGATTTCGGGTGCGTGGCGGTGTCCCTTGATGTTGTACGCCTTGAAATTGTCGCTGGCCTCGGCCAGCAGCAGCCCGACTTCAGCCTTGCGTCCAGCGCCTGAAACGCCCGACTTCACGTCGGCGATCAGGTGGCCGGCATCGACAATGCCGGCTTCGATCAGCGGCAGGAAGCCCAGTTGCGTCGCGGTGGGGTAGCATCCCGGCAGCCCGATGACCCGTGCGCCCCGGATGGCCTCGCGGTTCACCTCGGGAAGCCCGTACACGGCTTCCTTGAGCAGGTCGGGGCAACTGTGCGGCATCCCGTACCACTTCTCGAACACTGCAGTGTCTTGCAGACGGAAGTCGGCGGCCAGGTCGATGACCTTGACGCCACGCGCAACCAATTCCGGCGCCTGCGCCATCGCCACCCCGTGCGGCGTGGCGAAGAACACGACGTCGCAGGCATTGAGGTTGGCCGCGACGGGATCGCCATAGCTCAGATGCACGCGGCCGCGCAGGCTGGGAAACATCTCCGCCACCGGCATTCCGGCTTCCTTGCGCGACGTGATCGCGGTGATCTGCGCGTCCGGATGCTGCGCGAGCAAGCGCAGCAATTCGACTCCCGAATAGCCAGTGCCGCCAACGATGCCGACCTTGATCATTGCCCTGGTTCCTTTGCTTTTCAAGAGGGGGGCGCCGCAGGGCAGCCCCATACCAGATGAAAAAGGCCGCCCGCGGGCGGCCTTAGCCAAGCTACGGGTTTAGCGTTTGCAGAATTGCAGCCTTCGCAACATATTGATTATGAGAGAATTTTCAAGCGCATAAATATTGGTGAACGATTGGTAAATTTCGCCTTTGGGCCGCAATTCACCGTGCCAACAACGGAGAGGCAATTTTACCCCTCTTTCTAACTACGGTCCGCCGACCAACAATGAGGCGATGACTAATAAGCCTAATGGTATCTCATATTTTGCGCGCACGAATTCTAGACGTTCGAACACGCCTTTTGGTATCAAGCAGGATGACCGCCCGAGCTTGGGTATGAGCGTCAGGCTGTCTTCGTTGAAGCACTTGTTGCCCTTGCGCCAGTCGATATCCCCCGCCGCGTTCAGTTCACCGGTGGAGTTGAGCCACTCTGACCAAACATCACGCCGGCGTTGTCGTAGGTATCGCTTGAAAGATGACGGTTTTGGCTTTAGAAACTGCGCGAAATGGCCTGTCGAGTTCGAAACCTTGAGCAATGCCCGACCTAGCGCCACGATGAGCCACCTGCGATGGTCGTCAGTGATGATGCGCTGCTCAGCTGCCACCGCAATTGCTTTTGCAATGGCGTCGATCTGAACAGCTTGGGATATTCCAATGTACGTATTCGCGTACTTCACGCAAAACAGATTGTGCTGCCGCAGCGGAGCCCGCGATGCTTCAGCGGTTAGCTGCACATAGAGATCGGCTTGCCGGTGACAGAGTTCTTCGAACGTATGTGATGCTACGACTGCCATTTCGGCCGCTATGGATCCACTGAACGTCGCCGAAAGGCTAAGTCGATGACTCTCATAAAGGCTGTAGAGCGAGTCCGCGACAAACAATGTGTGGGGCGGGTCATCCCTGGAGACGAAGATCGCGCGCGACCTCTGCCGAAAACGCTTGTGCATCGTTGTTCCAGACTTGGCGGGCTGGCGCGACAAGTTCACCGACAGAACACATGCCAGAAAATGCGTCGAGCATTACGCCCTCTTTGGCCTGTGCAACGACATCGGCCACTGCTGGCGCCAGCTCACGCTTGGTGCCCATATAGCTAATATTTACGCCCATGCAAGCCCCCCAGTTTCTCGTCTCATTTGTCCGTCGATCGTCGGAGGAGTATGTGGCCTTCAATTATGACCGTCGGCAATCTCAATTCTAGGTGAATATTCACAAGTGACGCCCCGATACGCAATTCGGGTGCGCACCGTGGTGCATTTACAACGCCGTTGATTAAATCAGCTTAAACCTCGGCCCACGCCCGGCGCGAGTATCCCTTCAGACTGCGCGCTTTTATCGGCGTACCGTGCGGAGTGGCTCAACCAATATGCGCATGCCGACAGCCTTCATGATTTCCATAAAGCTCTTGAGTTCGGGGTTCCCGTTTGCCGAGAGGGTTCGGTAGAGCGTGGTGCTGTTGAGGCCGGTTTTTTCTGCAATTGAAGGAACGCCACCGAACGCGTTGGTGACGTAGCGGAGCGCGGTCATGAGCTCCGAGCGATTACCCTCTTCGAGCACCGCATTTAGGTAGGCGGCAGCAAATTTCGGATCGCGACGAAAACTCTCGACGGTGGCTTCGTCGTGCGTGCGGTGCCGTCGTATCGGCTTTTTCTTGGTCGTTGTAGTTTTCATGTTCGTTGTTGATACTCCTTCCAATAGGTCACTGCGCGTGTGATGTCCCGGTCCTGACTCCGCTTAGTTCCACCGCAAAGAAGAAGAATTACGGTCTTCTTCACCTCGACATGGTAGACACGATAGCCAGGGCCGACATCAACCTTCAGTTCCCACACGCCCTCTCGACAGAAACTATGGCTTCCCAAGTTCTCGGTGTCGACGATGCGGTCGATTCGGCGTTGTACGGCTACTCGTCGGGAGATATCGCGAACCTTATCAAGCCAGTCTTGATAGACATCATGTCCGCGGGAATCAAGTTAATGCAGGACTTGCATAGGTATCTTCGCTTATAAGCGAGTCGGTGTCAAGTAGACAAGTGGGTTAGTAATAATGTTTCCCATGATAGCGTTCAATGCAGTATCGTCAACCTACGCTACGATGTTCAATCGCGCGGGACGGAACAAGAAAAAGGACTAAGAAGGTAGACTTAGGGACTTGAGGGACTTCCCCACGGGCGCTAAGCAGTGCGCGTCTCGAAAAGGTAGTTGTCCCAAGCTACGCCGCACGTTTCAGTTCTGTCACGACGTGGTTTTTTGCCTGCTGGTCAACACCCATAAAAATATCCAGTATCTGCCTCACGCGAGTTCGAGGTTCATCCCGATGCTGGTCACAACTCATAGAATTTCGCCATTCTGAGAACTCTTGAAAAGGAGATTTCAGCGTAATTGAAGGTGTTTTTCCAATTCCAAGAAAGTTCGACATCGTTGCGGCGAGTAGCGCGCGCTTTTCTGATGGAAGTCCGTTCCGGTAGCTTACGTGGGCCGTATTAGCGAGTTCGAGTAATTGCATCATGCGGTCAGCCTTCGAGCCGGTTGAACCGATGTGTTCAATTTGGTCAAGCAACTCGCGCCGTCTAATTAGCACCGCAGATTTTCGGCTCTCAAAGAGTTCCCTTTCGATCAAACCATCGATCAAAGCGTCGGTCAGACGACCGAGGCGCGCTTCGCATCCTGCCAATTGGAGCTGAAGCGAGGTTAAGCGCTGAGCCAGATCGTCGACGGCGGTTTTGTTCATATTCTCTACCATGTCCCTCAAGTCCCTCATCTTCTGATGATCCAGGCAAATGGTCGCATACGTGCGGCTAAGAATATCTTCAATTTCCTGCCGTTCCCGGTCGCCGCGGAAACTTCCCGTGAGCGGCCATTCACGCTAGCATACCCAAGTAGCGGTGGTGGTGGACACGCGGCGGCGGCACCAGAGCCGCGATGCAGTCAAGCAGATCGAGCGGGGTGAGGATCTGCGGGCCACTCCGCCGGAGGCCGGTTTCGGGTTTCGTAGATGAGTTGCTCATTGACGTAATGCCTGTTGCGGGCAAGGGCTGGTGCGCAGTTGACGTCTCCGGACGCAAGGGTGACCGAGCCGGCGAGAGGCGGTGATCTGACGATAGATATTGACACGCTGCAAGTGACTGCCGAAAACTCGCCTAATTTCCCGAGCAAGAAGATACATCAATGCCTTCTTGAAAGGTGGTCACCCCGGCGAAAAATCGAAGAGACGGCTGTGACGATGTCGAGCTGTTCGACCCAGAGCCGATGAGTTTGTCAGGGATTTTGTGTGCCGGGCATCGCATTGTGAACAGACGAGCATGTACGCCAAGCCAGAAGAAACCAGCTGCTTCGGCGGCGGCAGCGTTGGCGTTGTGTCATCGAACACGACGGTTGAAGACGAACTCGCTCGATGATCGCTATTCAGGTTGCTGATGATGAGCAGGCGCCTTTCGAGCTTCCAAGAAAAACGCTGCCACTTGCCACACGATAAAAATGCCAATAATGCTGAGCAGGGTACCGCTGATGGGGTGGGTGAGGAACGCGGTGAAACTCCCGCGACTCAAGAGGAGTGCCCGGCGGCCGTTTTCTTCCAGCATGGGGCCGAGGATGAAGCCCAGCATGAGCGGAGCAGGGTCCAGATCCAGGCGCAGGAACATATATCCGATGAAACCAAAGACAGCGGTGATGTAAATGTCATCCAGGCTGTTGTTGACGCTGTAGGTGCCGATGCAGCAGAAGAAAAGAATCGATGGAAACAGCACGCTGTAGGGGATCTTGAACACCGTCAACCAGTAGCGCACCAAGGGCACGTTGAGAGTGATCAGGAAGACGTTGCCCACCCACATGCTGGCCACCAGGCCCCAGAACAAATCGGGATGGCCGGCGATCATGTTGGGTCCGGGTTGGATGCCCTTGATGATGAAGGCCGCCATCATGAGGGCCATCACGGCGTTCTCGGGAATGCCGATGCTCATGAGCGGGATGAAACTGGTGCGTGCGGCCGCTTCGTCGGCTGCGCCTTGCCCGGCCACTCCCTCGATGGCGCCGGAGCCGATCTCGTGCTTGTACTTGCTGAATTTCTTGTCGACGGCATAGGCGGCGAACTGCGCGATCACGGGACCGCCGCCGGGCAGGATGCCCAGGAAGGAGCCGATCACACTGCCGCGCAATGCGCTGGGAATGATGCGCTTGAACTCTGGCCAGGTCGGCATGAGCTTGATCTCGCCGTTGAAAGGCGTGCGTTCGTCCTTGTTGTCAAGGTTTTTCGTGATCTCGGCAATGCCGAAGCACCCCAACGCGATGCTCACCAGGCCGATGCCGTCGGACAGGAAGACCATATTCATGGTGAAGCGCTGCGCGCCGCTGTTGACATCGGTGCCGATCTGCCCGAGCAGCACGCCGATCAAACACATAGCCATGCCATTGAGCAGACTGCCGGTGGTGACAAAGCTCACGCACACAAACCCCACCAGCATGAGGGCGCAGTAATCGGTAGGCCCGAACAGGAGGGCGACCTCGCCAAGAGCCGGGGCCAGGAACGAGAGCACGACAATGGCCACCGTACCGCCAATGAAGCTGGAAACGCCCGCGGTGAACAGGGCCAGGCCGGTCTTGCCCTTGAGCGTCATCTGGTAGCCATCGATGCAGGCCACGATGCTGCTGGCGTGCGGAATCTTCATCGTGATGGCGCTCACGCTGTCGCCATATTGAGCGCCGTAGTAGATCCCCGCCAGCATGATGAGCGCGCCACCTGTGGGAATGGTATAGGTCAGGGGCAGCAAAATGCTGATGGTGGCCAGAGGGCCCAGTCCAGGTAGCAGGCCCACGAGTGTGCCCACCGTGCACCCGATGGCGCAGAACATCAGGTTCTGCCACGTCAGTGCGACTTCAAAGCCAAGCGCGAGGTTGTGCAGGACGTCCATCAGTAGAGGGGCAGGTTAAAACTAAGCAGTTTTTGAAACGCCAAGGCAACGGCAACCAGGCCGGCGGCGATTTTGAGGTTGCGCATCACAGAATACGACGAGGTGCCGGCAATCGAGGCGCAAAACACCATGAACACGATGCCCGTGATCATGTTGACGTGCTCGGAGATCAGCGCAAATCCGCCCAGGCTCGCCAGGATGATGGCAATGTTCTTCAGGTTGAGTTCCAGGTGGACGCGTTCGACGAAGCGCGAACGCACCACGGTGATCACGCCAATCAAGAACAGAAGACAACTCACCAATAAGGGAAACAGGCCGGGCCCCGCGCGACTGAACTGGCCCATCGGGTAACGCAGCGACTGCAGGCCAAAGGCCAGGGAAATCGCCATGAGGAACAGGCCCCTGACAAGATTTCGGTCATTCATACTGCAGTTCCGTCTTCAGCTTCATTCCGATCCGCCGCGCCGACAAAAACCGGCATGGAAGCTTGGAGCGCGAGCTACGTTGCATGGACAAGGTTTCTACTTGGGCGGCCGAGTGTCTAGGCCTTGGGAGTGAAATCGAGAACAACAGCAAAGCTGGTGACGGTGACGGAGAGAATAGGAAGAAGGTTCTCATCGCTTGCCGTCCGCCCATTGACATTGGCCCAACTCGCAGCTGTAATCAACGGTTCAAGCGATCGATAGCGGCTTCAATCCTCAACTGCAATTGCATTCGGTCGTCCTCAGGAATCGCCGCGTCAGGACAAGCAAATCCTTCATGTCCGCAATGGCTAACACATAGGCTACGTAAAGTGGACCCCTGCGTCAAGACATTACGCGCCAAACCTTTCCAGAACCTTACGAGGCTGTGTAAAAACGTGTCGGTGATGTCCGCATAGTCAGGCTGTTGCGCGTTGGTGCCAATGTGCGGTCATTGGTCGAGGCGGGCAGATGAAGCGATTCAGTGAGGATGAGGATCGAAGCCAAGTAACCTTGCTGCCGGACACGAAGGCGCCCTACTGCGGACATTTGCCTCTGTACTCCGTCATTCTCGCGCTCTGCCCCGAAGCGCAGACTGGACATCCAGCCAGGCAAATCCGATTGACCCCGTTCTTTCCACGCCGCCCCATCCGGGCGGCACTTTTTTGTCGGGCGATTCGCCTTTGCGATCGCCCACCGAGGGCGTCGTCCTTTCGACGCCCCCTGCCTACGGCAGCATATCGTCCGGGGCTTCCCCCGAACGAGCACTACCCCCCGCAATCGTCGGGCGGAACGCCCGACGATTGCGGGGGGTATTTTCCATTGCGAAACAATGGCTTTCCGGTTTTTACTCACGACGGAAACCCGCCAATTCATCATTGGCGGGTCTCTTGACCGGTCTTCGGTGTGCTCGTGGGTTCCTTTTTCGCCGGCCGGAACTTCTTGGTTTGCAGTTGTTTGGCCTGCATGAGGGTCAACACATGAGAATAGTGGTGCTCGATGTGGGTGACCGATGTCCCCCTGTTCTTGGCGAGCATATGGATGGGCACACCAGCGAGTAGCGATTGGGTGCAATAGAAATGGCGCAGGCTGTAGACGGAGCGGGCCTTGCCCCATCGATCTTCCAACAGACCCATATCCGAGAGCACCTTCTTGAAGGCGTTCGTGAAGTTGTTTATCGCCTTACCGTCGAAGCCGCAGAAGATGTAGTTATCGGGCGCGGTATGTTTCGAGATTTTCTTGAGTCGTTCAAGATAGTGCCCGGTGCCTTCGCGGCAGACCACCGTCCGCGCGCCAGTCTTCGTCGAGGGCGAGACCTCGATCACCAGCGCGGGCGTGCCGTCTTCGTCCTGTTCTTCGCGGATATCGCGCCAGAGCAGTTGCTTCGCTTCGTTCGGTCGTAGGCCGCTATTCGCCAGGAACAACACATAGTGGCGGAGCATTTCCCGTTGCAACCGGTGGAGCGCATTCGGGCCGGCGCGGTGCAATGTGCCGCCGTTCTTGCCCTCAGCCGTGACCATGTCCTCTTTGACCCATTCGCGCAGGTGCTCGTAGATGCGCTTCCACTCTGTTTCCGAAAAAGTTGGCCGGCGAACGACGCCCTTCGTGTGGCTCACCTTAGGCGGCTTGATCCAAGGCTCCCGCTTCACGCATCCAACGCGTTTGCCCCACCGGAAAATTTGCCGAAGCATCCCGGCTTCCATCTCAAGGGTCTTCTGCGCCGGGACGCGCGCGGCATTCGCGGGGATTGGACCATCTCTCCCTTCGGCCTCGCGGCGGATGGGATTGTAATAGTTGATCCGCCAATCCCAGTACTTTTCAACGAACGCGTCCGCCATGTCCGCTACCCGATGCTCACCCAGGTAGGGGATGAAATAATTTTTCGCAAACGCGGTATGAAGTTTCTGGCGATGAATCGAGAGCCCCGCTCGGTGCGTGTCATAGAACCGCTTCCAGAGGTCCTTGAACCGCAAGTTGCCGGCCAGCTTTACATCGAGCCCCTGCTTCTGCTCGGCGCGCAGTTCGTAGTAGAGGTCTTCGACTTCCGTGATCGCCGCGTTCAATTCCGCGGTCTTGACGGACCTGATGACATAGCCGCCAACGCCGGGGATCTTAAGCCGGACCTGGTACGTCGTCTTCTTACGGCCCGGCCGGCTGTAGAGGAAAATTGCCCCATCCCGGAGGCGGTGTGCGTTTTCGTAGAAGCCCATAGATACCGCCTGTCGATACCGCCCGCTTCAAGAAATTGGTGAACGATTGGTAAAAAATGATGACTCGACGCAGCGTGTGAATCAAGGATTGGTGAACGATTGGTGAATAGCAAAAAGCGGCTGGAATAAATTCCACCCGCTTGATTTTAAACGAAAAACTTAAGATTCTGGCTTAACGCTTGCTGAACTGCTTGCGGCGCCGCGCCTTGTGCAGGCCGACTTTCTTGCGCTCGACTTCGCGCGCGTCGCGCGTGACCAGCCCCGCCTTGGACAGGGTCGGCTTGAGCGCCGCATCGTATTCGATCAGCGCCCGCGTCACGCCATGGCGCACCGCGCCGGCCTGGNNCGGCCTGGCCCGATTCGCCGCCGCCATTGACGTTGACCATGATATCGAACGTGGTCTCGTGGTTGGTGAGTTTTAGCGGCTGGCGAACAATCATCCGCCCCGTCTCGCGGGCGAAGAATTCGTCCAGCGGCTTTTCGTTGACGACGAACTTGCCCGTGCCCTTTTTGATGAACACGCGGGCAACTGCGCTTTTGCGCCGCCCGGTACCGTAATTGTAAATGCCGATCATGATGCGCTTGTGCCTTTATCCGGTTGAATTGCGTCGGGATGCGTGTTCATTCGCCCAAATCGAGGGGCTTGGGCTGTTGCGGCGCATGCGGATGCGCAGGGCCGGCATAGCATTTCAGTTTCTTGAGCATTGCGTAGCCGAGGGGACCCTTCGGCAGCATGCCCTTGACGGCCTTTTNNGCCCGGATAGCCCGAGTGCCGGTAGTACTTCTTTTGCAAGGCCTTGTTTCCCGTCACGCGTAGCTTTTCGACATTGGTGACGATGATGAAGTCACCGGTGTCCATGTGCGGGGTGAAGATGGCCTTGTGTTTGCCGCGCAAGCGATGCGCAACGGCGCTGGCGAATCGTCCCAGGGTCTTGCCGGACGCGTCGCACACAAACCAATCGTGAGTAATGTCGCTGGGTTTTGCTGAAAAAGTTTTCATGTCAAATGGCTTATTAGGAGATGTTTAGTATTGCCTGCCCAAACCAATGCTGCGAGCCTGCTTGTTCGCTTGTCGGTCGGCGACCGAGGCGGGAACCAAAAAGTCTTGTATTATAAGGGTTTGGCCGAAGCCGTGTCAACCGGACCCAAGAAACGGTAGTGGTCTAGTTTCAGGGGCGGACGGTTACAATTGATCGGTGCGCCACAATTTCGTCGAGTAGGGTGAATGGCTCATCCCTGAACGGCGCAGAAAGCGGCCAGGTCAAGGGGATCGACGTGGCAAGCAAATACGATCGTTCGACATCGGTGTACTTCTTTGCCCTGCTACGCGGCAGTTCGGAGTTCCGGGCAAAGGCAAAGCGCCATTCGGTCCCGAAATGAAAGATATTGACGGCGAGAAGATCAAACCCACCGACGACTAGGTTTGTGGTCGCCAACGTGTCGCCATTCGGAAGAGTTATCTCACGTTTGTCGCTGGCGTCGCACTGACAACTGCCTGAGTAGGTATTTGCCGCAGCCACCTTAACGCTGGCAGTTTGCAACGACTTCACGGAAACGTTGATCGGCATCCCGCGATAGATGAATCCAAAATCTCCGGGCCGCGTGCGGTCGTGATCATCATAGCGCCTCAATGACTGAATGCGCCTATCTGTGAAGAACATCTTCGACAGTTTGTACTCGGCCACGAACCCAAACAAATAGCCACGCGCACTTGGGCGCGTAGTCAGGATTTCATTTAGCTCTGCCTTTGTCAGTTTCCAGTCGTCGAGTGTCCCCATTCATCAACCCCTTTCCCTTTGGATTTTTACCGTTTGTTTTTATAAAAACCAAGAAATACGAATGATTTTTGCGTGCGTGTTCTTGCCTGACAACACGACTCACGGCTGGCCGGTTGTTTCTGACCACAACAAACAAATCCTTACAGTGAAAACCGAGCGCGCGGTAGGCGTCCATGATCTCAACATGCGTGAACCGCTGGAGATTTGCGCTAACCTCGTCCTGGCACTTCACAATCATTACGCCGTGAGTGCGTAGGACGCGATATGCTTCGACGCCAGCCTTGGCGTATAGGTCAAGGACTGCTTCGTGATACTTGGGGCCTTCAGTGGTCTTTGTGCTGTTGGAGTAGGTTGTCCGGAATGCTCCATAGGTTCCGGCGCCCGCCAAGTGTCCCTTCGATCGCCGGAACAATCCCTCCATGTAGGGCGGGTCGAGCACAACGCAATCCATAGCGCCATCGGCGTAGGGAAGCTCGCGGCAATCGACGTCAGTCTTGAGATCGGAGGGGAAAAGAATGTACTTTCCGGGCGGAACTTTTTTCCAAAATATCCCGGTGCCGTAGGTGACATCGGCGACCGTTGAGCCAGCCGGTACATGCAGCGACATGACGATAGGAAAAATATCCTCATTGATCCCGACATGCGCGCTCAAGACAAGCTGACTACTGGAGATTCCCTCTGGCGACTTCCGCTTTTTTTCTTGCGGTTGCATGTCCATAAATTCCGGATTCAGCATCGCGTTATCAACCATTGGTATCCGCCATCATGACCACTTCCTCCATTGTCCATACGTGATCGTCGATCCCCGCTTCCATCGCCGGGGTAACGCGCAGGGTTTTGTGAATCTTGCAGAAGTTGTAAAACATAAAATGGAGACTGACCGCGTGCATGTGATTCTCCAGCTTCTTGCTGAACCCGTTCGTCAGCCGGGTGAACCGGCGCATATGCATCCGCATTGTAAGGTTAGCCCGCTCCACATAGCTAGTCGAAATATCTGCCATGTTCGGGTTGCCGGAAATCGGTGTCTTTTTCGCGCCCGTGCATTCCGGCGGGCTGTACCGGCGTTGCTCCTGCGTCGTCGGCGAGCCGTAAATCTTCACCAGTTGCGCGAAATCGATGTTGCGGCCGAATGCTTCCTCGACGGCTTGCAGGTAGGCGCTGTGGCCGTCTGTGGTCAACTGGACGCGGTTGGCGAGCCGGTCGGCCAAGTCGGTAATGAACTGTTGAGCCGAAATGTAACCGCGCGTCCCGACGTGCCAGCAAGGAATCAGCTTCGTATCCGCGTCGATGGCCGTCCAGGTGTACACGTCGCCGGCTCCCTCAACGTCAACCTTGTTCGTCGGGACGTTGCGCTCTTTCGAGTAGCAGAACGCCCATATTTCATCGCATTGGAGCTTTTTGCACGGCAGGTTGCGCATCACGCGGTCTTGATAAGCGGCGCACGCCTCGGCAACATCGGCCAGCAGTTTCAGGACTGTCGCCTTGGCTACGCCGGTTGTCCGGCACGTTGCATTGATACTCATCCCTTCAACTAGCAGCGTGAGGATTTTTGCCCTGTCTGTTACATTTAGTCTGTTCATAATTCAAATTATGCTTGAGTGATGATATATTGTCAAGTCCTTTCTCGAATTTTCTGAAAATAAAAACCCGGGTTTTTGGCCCCGGGCTTTGTTCCACAAAAGCGTAACTATGCCGCTTTTCGCTCCTCTCGCCATACGCCCTCTGGCTCGGGCGCTGTCTTATTGAGCAATACCTCTGCGTAGTAGAGCGCCATGGGGGGCGGCACCTGAGCCACGTCTTGGACCGCGCTAATCTTCAACTGCGCAATAGTATCGGCACTATGCAGCACCCCTGGTGCGCGATCGGCTAGGGTATGAGCAGTCAATAGACGCAGTAATTTTTCATTGGCTGGCCCCATAGGCGCCTTGTCATTTTCCCATCTGGAAACCGTCTCCGACTGTACTTCCAAAAGCTCGGCAAACTGTTTCGCGGAAATATTCATGGCCTTCCGGAGGAATTTTATTTCAAACCCCTGAAGCCTCCATGGCATAGTCGCCCTGTAAACTGCGACGCACGCAATCAGCCCCGGGAGGTCCGGAATATCGACGCTAGCCGTCCCGCATGATTCGCACTCGTGCTTATCGACAGTATTAATCAACACAACGCCCATTTTCTGTAGTTCGTTCTCGGCAGCATATCGCGCAACACGACTAGTGTTCACAGGCCCGCCACACTTTGAACATATCGTCATAGCAATCTCCTTTGACATCAGTTACTCCAAGCAGTGACGACTTCAATCTTTTTCATTTTCTCCCAGATGGTCACAATAAACGTCATCTTTACGCCGTCCACATTTCTCCCTACCGCTCGATACCTAATCTCGCCAAATCTGCTTGGTTCGCTTCGCACAACCGCACATCGACTCATCACATAGACGAGATCGGAGTGATCAATGTCATCCTTCCGCATTTCGTCCAAAGCATGCGTCCCCCCATCCGCCCTCACATGCGAGCCGAATGACCAAATGGTTTCCGGGCTTTCGGCAAGCTGCCGCAACAACTCAGCAACATCAGCATGGTTCGTCTGAAGGTTCGTCATTCCCAACTCCGTACAAACGCAGTTGGGAAGGCATTATAAAGACAAACTTGATTTTATGTCAAGTCTTTTTTGATGTCCAACGAGCAAGTGCGGCTTTTTTGGCAATTGCCGACCGTTGCTCCGGAGAAAGGGAGATTGATCTTACGCGGCCACCCTTGAGGCCGCCCTTGCGGCTGGCCTTAATCTTCTCGGATTCTGTCGGCGGCGCGATTTCTCCAGTGGCCTGTCGCACCACATCGAACGCGATCTGATTGAAGTCTTTCTTGGGCATCCGGATAGGCTACCATAGCTCGCGCGAGGCATCTAGCGAGTTGTAACAAATGCCGCGCGAGACTAGACCACTACCCAAGAAACCCCGCTTGGAACGGCTGAGACCGGTCTGGATAGTGCGTCGCAAAAAAAGCGCCACCGAAGACGGTGGCGCGAAGGCTTTTCCGCCACAGGAGGAGGTGGACGGAAAATGAGTTCGCCGGTGAGAAGGAGGACACTCAGAAGCGGCGAACTATGGGTGAATTAAAACATATTGCATCGCACAATGCAATACCTTGCAGTGCGGCAATTAGAGAAAGTTCTCGAAAAAGGATCAGGCATGCAGGCAAGAATCAAATGGAACGAAGGAATGAGTTTTGTTGCGGAGTCCGGCAGCGGTCACGCCATGGTGATCGACGGCGCGCCCGAGCATGGCGGTCGGAATCTCGGGCCGCGGCCGATGGAGACCGTGCTGATGGGCACCGGCGCGTGCACCGCGTTCGATGTAGTGACGATTCTGAAAAAAGCCCGCCAGCCGGTGACCGACTGCGTGGTCGAACTCGAGGCGGAGCGGGCCGAGACCGAGCCCAGGGTATTCACCAGGATTCATTTGCACTACCGGATAAAGGGCAATGGCTTGGATCCGAACAAGGTGAGGAACGCAGTCGAACTATCCAAGGAAAAATACTGTTCCGCCACGATCATGCTGGCGAAGACCGCCCAAGTCAGCTATGCGATCACCATCGATGAGGGGGTGGCGCTGTGAGCGGCGCCGACGCCACCTCGAAGGCTGAGCCCGGTCTGGCCACACGGTTGGTGCATAGTGAGTACACGGCGCCGGCGGGATTCGCTTCGCTGACCACGCCGGTACACCATGCATCGACGGTGGTATTCCCCAATGTCGCGGAGACCCGCACCCGTTCCGGCCCGGACGCCTACACGTACGGACTGCACGCGACACCGTCCACGCTGGAACTGACCACCCGGATCGCAGCGCTGGAGGGCGGCTACCGGACGCTGCTGGCCCCTTCAGGCCTGGCCTCGATCGCGCTGGTCGACCTGGCGTTCCTGCAGAGCGGCGACCATGTGCTGATTCCGGACAACGTCTATCGTCCCAATCGCGAACTGGCGCACCGGTTGTTGGATNNGGTTGTTGGCGGGGTTGGGCATTGCCGCCGATTACTATGACCCGATGGCGGGCGCGGGCATTGCCGGCCAGATCCGGCCCAATACGCGGCTGCTGTGGATCGAGGCGCCCGGTTCGATCACGATGGAAGTGCCCGATGTTCCGGCGCTGGTCGCTGCGGCGCGCGCCCGGGGCGTTGTTACGGCGATCGACAATACCTGGTCCGCAGGGGTCTATTTCCGCGCCTTTGACAAGGGGCTGGATATCAGCGTCCAGGCGGTGACCAAGTACATAGGCGGCCACAGCGATCTGCTGATGGGCTCGGTGACCGCGCGCAATGCGGAACTGTTCGATCGCGTCGCGCCGGTGCGCCGCTTGCTAGGAATGGGTGTCGGACCCGACGATGTGTTTCTCGCTTTGCGCGGACTACCCACGATGCTGGCGCGGCTCAAGGCGCACGAAGCCGCCACTCTCCAGATCGCTGGCTGGTTGCGCAGCCGCCCGGAAGTCAAACGGGTCCTGCATCCGGCGTTCCCGGAGTGTCCGGGCCACGAAAACTGGAAGCGCGATTTCACGGGCTCCAGCGGCTTGTTCTCGCTCGTCTTGCACGAGCGGTACGCAGCGGAAGCGGTCGATGCGCTGGTCGACGGACTGCGCTGGTTCAGGATCGGGTATAGCTGGGGTGGTGTCGCGAGTCTCGCGGTACCGTATCGGCGCGATACCTTGTTCAATGCCAACGGGCGTAATGAGCCCGGCCATCTGGTGCGACTAAGCATCGGACTGGAAGCGCCGGAGGACCTGATCGCGGACCTGGAAGCTGGACTTACGCGCCTGCGCCTCGCCTAACGCATTGGGTGCGCCGGAGGCCGCCGGGAGGACACACCCGCCGCGCCTGCGCAGGTCAGCCCGGTCGCTTCGCTGCGGACAATCGGCGCAGCAACTGCTGCACGGCGTCGGCCTGCATGTCGGCGACCAGCAGGCGTTCCTCGCCCTCTTTGGCGAGCGCCTGGCTGTCATTGAACGAAAAATCCCGGCGCACGTTGATTTCCGACGTCGGCATCCACTCGTTGCCGTTGGCATCGGCAACTCGGAACATGATCTTCTGCGTCAACTGGAACTCGCGGACGCGGCCGCCGC
>PLYG01000405.1:0-2807 GCA_003153335.1 Betaproteobacteria bacterium
GTTCGGGGTTGGGCAGCAACGACGAACAAGCGCCTTCATACCTGCTCCATGCATGCGCCACCGGCAGATGCACCGCGGGATCGGCGTCGGTCAGGCGCCAATAATAGTTGGCAAGCAAGTCGTTGCGCTCCGCGGCCGGGAGCGCAGCGACAAACTTTCTTCGGACATCCGGAAAAAACCGGCCCATCCCATGCATGAACCAGTCGAGCTCAGCCTGCCGTCCGAGAAAGATGCCCCGCAACACGAACCCCAGGCAGCGCTCCGGATGCGCTTCGCCATAGGCCAACGCAAGCGTCGATCCCCACGAGCCGCCGAACACGAGCCAGCGCTCAATGCCCAGATGCTCGCGCAACGTCTCGATATCGGCGACCAGGTGCCGGGTCGTGTTGTCGCGCAGTTCACCCAGCGGTGTCGAGTGCCCGGCCCCGCGCTGATCAAAAAGCACGATACGGTAAAACGCGGGATCGAAGAACTGCCGGTGCCTGTGCGACGTGCCGCCACCGGGGCCGCCGTGCAGAAAGACCACGGGGATCCCCTGCGGGTTGCCCGACTCTTCCCACGGCAGCGTGTGCAACGAATCGACCGCGAGCTTGCCGCGACGACAGGGTTCCAAAGGCGGATACAAGATCGGGCGCGGCGCGCTCATGACGATGTTGCCTGACTCTGAATGAAAGGCAAAGCGGCCGGCGCTGTGCGCGGCCGGCCGCTGCGGATTGGCCCGATCAGGATTTGCGTGGCGCGACGACTTTTTGCTTTTGCGAGCCCAGGCCCTCGATCGACACTTCGATCACATCGCCCGCCTTCAGGAATTGCGGCGTGGGCTTCATGCCCAGGCCGACGCCGGGCGGCGTGCCGGTGGTGATCACATCGCCGGCTTCGAGCGTCATGAAGCGCGACAAGTAGCTGACCAGGTGCGCGACGCCGAAGATCATCGTCGACGTCGAGCCGTTCTGCCTGGTCTCGCCGTTGACGGACAAGCGCATCTTGAGATTCTGCACATCCTTGATTTCATCCCGGGTCACCAGCCATGGTCCGATCGGCCCGAAGGTGTCGCAGCCCTTGCCCTTGTCCCATTGGCCGCCGCCGCGCTCGAGCTGGTATTCACGCTCGGACACGTCGTTGATCGTGCAGTAACCGGCAACGTATTTCAGCGCGTCCTTCTCAGTGACGAAACGCGCGGTCCGGCCGATCACCACGCCGAGTTCGACTTCCCAGTCGGTCTTTACCGACCCGGGGGGCAGCATCACATTGTCGTTCGGTCCGCCGATGCACGACGTCCACTTGTTGAACACGACCGGCTCTTTGGGGATGGGGCTGCCGGTTTCCTTCGCATGATCGGTGAAATTGAGTCCGATCGCGACAAACTTTCCGACATTGCCCACGCAGGCGCCGATGCGCGGTTTGCCGGGCACCTTCGGCAGCTTGGCCACGCTCGCCTTTTTGATCTTGGCGAGCGTTGCCGGGGACAGCGCGTCGCCGTCGATGTCCTTGACGATCTTGGCGAGACTGCGCAGCTTGCCGTCGCCGTCGATGATGCCGGGTTTTTCGCGGCCCTTGGGGCCGTAGCGTACGAGTTTCATTTTGGTTCTCCTCTGTGCGGACCGGCGAAGCCGGGTCAAGTTTTCAGGTCCTGCTAAATCGTCATTCCACCGTCGATCGCATACGCGTTGCCGGTCGCGAACGCGGATTCGTCGGACGCCAGGAAAACCACGATCGGTGCGATTTCCTCGGCACGGGCCAATCGTCCCATCGGCTGCCGGGCGATGAACATCTTGCGCGCCTCGACGGGGTCGGGAAAAGCATTGATTCTATCCTGTAATGACGGCGTATCGACGGTCCCCGGGCACACCGCGTTGCAACGGATCCCCTTCATCACGAAATCCGCCGCGATCGCCTTGGTCAGTCCGATCACCGCGGCCTTCGATGCGCCATAGACAAAGCGGTTCGGCAGGCCCTTGATGCTGGAGGCGACCGACGCGATGTTGATGATCGAGGCGAGCGCTCCTGTTTTTTCGTGGTGCGCGACCATTTTCGGAATCGCCGCCTTCGCCGCCACAAACATCGCCCGAACATTGAGATTGAACGCGAAGTTCCACTGATCGTCAGTGCAGTCGAGAATGGTGCCGTTGTGGACATAGCCGGCGCAGTTGAACAGCGCCTGCAGCGGCGGCAGCTCGCCGATCATCTTCTTCACCGCTGCGTCATCGAGTACATTGAGCTTGACCGTGTGCAGTCCGGGAAGCTTCGGATAACCGGCAAACAGCTTGTCGTTGACGTCGGTCGCGTACACGGTCGCGCCCTCGTTCGCAAACGCGATCGCCGTCGCCCGGCCGATGCCCGCACCCGCGGCGGTAATCAATGTGGTCTTGCCCTGTAGTCTTCCTGCCATGATGGTCCTCGTAATATTGAACGCTTAAACTGCTCGTCATACATGCCACCCCGCCCCTCTCCCGGCAAGCAGGGCAAGAGAGCTAGTATGTCGTCCTGCCTCCCGAGATATCGAACACTCCGGCGGTCGTGAACGAACAGTCCTCGGAAGACAACCACGCCACCAGCGCGGCAATTTCCTCGACCTCGCCAAGACGCCCCATCGGAATTTTGGCCAGCATGTAGCCGATGAACTCCTCGGTCATCTGCTTGAAAATGTCGGTCTTGGCCGTCGCCGGGGTGATGCAGTTGCATAGCACTCCGGTCTTCGCGAGTTCCTTGCCCAGCGATTTGGTCAGGCCAATCACGCCCGCTTTCGCCGCGCTGTACGCCGGCGCATTGGGATTGCCTTCCTTGCCCGCGACCGACGACACGTTGAC